>SHZY01000038.1 GCA_009692065.1 Gemmataceae bacterium | reverse complement strand
CTTTCCACAGGCATTCGTGGAAAAGTCTACGAGATTCCGCGCGGGAAAGTTGAAATCGATGCAGATGGAAATTCGTCATAAAATAAGCCGCGGCAAGAATTTGCATCTGGTCAGCAATGTCTCAACGGGACATTAGTGATAGCGGATATTCTTGCGGAAATGATCGAAATTCCTGATTCATTGCGACTGTGGCGCGAATCTTACTGACTAAGTGTCAAGCGTTTCCCTCAGATGGCTCACGAGTGTTTCAAATAGGTATGACCGGCATGCCGCAAAACCCACTTTTTGCCAACTTCCCGGCAGTCAAGATTGGTGGGGATACTCCTACACACAGTTGTCGCGTCGTGTCATGGCCGCACCGCAACTCCCGATTCAGCAGGCAGTTGCGCTATGGCCTCGAGATACCACGAAAATTGCTGATCTGCCGTGATCGAGCCATTTCCATTGCCGACCGCGGAATGCCGGTCACACCCGTTTCAAATCAGGGAGACTCATCGAGGTTTGACGGGGGTGTGTCAGTGTGTGTGTGTGAAACTTGCAAACGCTAGGCAAGTCATCCGCTCCAAGCGGTGTCTCCAGCTTTGTAACTTGTGCTGTCCCCCGGCCCCCGCTTGTAACTCTTGCGCCCGCAAACTCCCCGCACGCGGCAAAGTCCGCCTTGCTTGCCTCGGCGAATTCCAAAGCCACTTCCTCAATCCCGTCAACGTGTTGCGGCTCATTCGCAAAAAGTCAACGTCAGTTTGGCCCGCCTGGCATCGCGGTTGCATTGATACGCTTCCATGGAAACCAACCCCGATTCAACCAGGGAGGTCCGTCGTGCAAATCGAATTGTATTGTGACTGCTGCGCGTGCCGGTTTGTCGCTCCGCCGGAAGCGTCCGCGAACGAGGTGATCGATCGCATGTTCGAGACCGGCCCGTGGTACGCGCTGGGCGACGGCGAGACATTCGAGGACATGATCTTCACTTCGTTGACGCAAGACGGGCACATCGGCTGCCCCGAGTGCGGCGAGGCGGTCGCCGTCAGCGAGGAAAGTTTGGGCCGCGTCGCCATGTCGATGCTGGCGCAACTGTAGAGAATTCATCCACGAAGGACACGAAGGGACACGAAGTCGGAATTCGGAATCGTGTCCTTACAGTTCACTCTTTCATTCCTTCGTGATCTTCGTGTCCTTCGTGGATGATTCTTCTGTGTCGTTCAAATCTTCTTGTCGGCGGGCGAATCCGTAAACTGTCCTCATGACCGTTGCCGCTGACTCGCTGGCTGAACGCATGCGCTCCATCGTGGGGGCGGGCAATGTGCTGTCGTCGCCGAGCGATTTGCTCGTTTATGAGTGCGACGGCTTCACGATCGAGAAGAACAAGCCGGACGTTGTTGTGTTTCCGAATTCCACCGCCGATATCGTCGCGATCGTGAAGGCGTGCGGCGAACTTGGCGTGCCGTTTGTGCCGCGCGGGGCGGGGACGAGCTTGGCGGGCGGCTGTCTGCCAGTGGGCGGCGGAGTCATGATTGCACTCACGCGGATGAAACGCATTCTTGAAGTCAACTATCGCGACCGCTATGCCGTCATCGAACCCGGCGTCGTCAATCTTTGGCTAACCAATCACTTGAAGCCGCAGGGCTTTCATTTTGCACCCGATCCGTCCAGCCAGGGCGCCTGCACGATCGGCGGCAACATCGCGACCAACTCCGGCGGGCCGCACACGCTCAAGTATGGCGTCACCGTCAACCACGTGCTCGGCGTCGAACTGGTGCTGCCCGACGGCCAGGTCGTGCGCTCGGGCGGACCGACCGAGGACAACCCCGGCTACGACCTGACCGGTGTGATCGTTGGCTCCGAGGGCACCTTCGGCGTCGCCGCGAAAGCGTGGGTGCGCATCACGCGCAATCCGGAGGCATATCGCACGCTGCTGGGCGTGTTCGAGACGGTGGACGACGCGACCAACACGATCAGCGACATCATCGGCGCCGGCATCATCCCCGGCGCGCTGGAGATGCTCGATAGCCTCATTCTCGAAGCGGTGGAGGCGGCGTTTCACTTCGGCTTCCCGCTCGACGCGGGCGCGGTCCTCATCATGGAGGTCGATGGTCTCGATGCGGGGCTCGATCAGGATGCCGAGCGCATCGTCGAGATCGCCAGGAAGAACAAGGCCCGCGAAGTCCGCAAGGCAAACACCGAGGCGGAACGGCTGCTCTTGTGGAAATCGCGCAAGCAAGCGTTCGGCGCCGTCGGCCGACTGGCGCCGAGTTATTGCACGCAAGACGGCGTGGTGCCGCGAACGAAGCTGCCGGAGGTGCTGCGTGCGATCCAGCGGATCGGCGCCAAGTACAATTTGCGCATCGCCAACGTCTTTCACGCCGGCGATGGCAATATCCATCCGATCCTCTTGTTCGACGAACGCGATGCCGAGCAGGTCAAGCGCGTGCTGGCCGCCAGCAATGAGATTCTTGACGAGTGCATTCGGCTCGGCGGCAGCGTCACCGGCGAGCACGGCATCGGCGTCGAGAAGATCGACTTCATGCCGAAGCTGTTCGCGCCCGAGGACCTCGCGATGATGATGCGGCTGCGGAGCGCGTTCAACCCGGACGACCGCTGCAGCCCGCACAAGATGCTGCCGACCGCGGGCGCGTGCATCGAACGCTCCCACGCGGGGAGACACGCGGCGATGTGAATGCCGCTGGCGGCTGGAGAATGATGTCATGCTCGTGGCCACGATTCTCATCGGTTTCGCCATGATGACGCTGGGGGTAGCACTGCTATTCCTCGGCGAGGTGCCGTTTCTCTCGGGCAAGCGCATCCCGGCGGGGCGCGCGCGGTGGATCGGGGCGATCTTCGTGGCTTTCCTGCCACAGGCGCTTGCCGTGCGGCAATTGAGCAACGCGGCTTTTGGAAGCGA
Organism: Gemmataceae bacterium; assembly: GCA_009692065.1. Taxonomy (GTDB): domain Bacteria; phylum Planctomycetota; class Planctomycetia; order Gemmatales; family Gemmataceae; genus SIAQ01. Next base: position 40,235 of record SHZY01000038.1, on the reverse strand, counting down.
TGCGGTACAAGGTCCGGTCGTGATCGGCGGCCTGTTCGTGGCGTGCCTATGGACCGTGTTCGCGATCCTGTTTCGCGTGATGGTGCCGAAGCGAGAACCGCGGGAGCCCAAGTCTGCAATTTCGCCGCTCGAAAAGGCAAACCCCTTTGACGCGGCGCCGGCCGGCGAAGTGGACCAGGCGCTGCCCTGGACGGAACCGCAAATGGAGAACAAGTCAGCTGGCAAGAGCCCCGCCCCAGGTAAGTCTGGTAAGCCGAAAGCGGGGAGCAAGGACCCGTTTGATTTTTCGTGACGCAACCACCCACAGCATGAACGACACCTTGATGAACAGCACGACCTGCGTGATCGATGGGTTTGGCCCGCTCCCTTTGGTGCGGCCCAACTCCGTCGCGGACCTGGGCGATCTGGTCCGCGCGGCGGCTGCGAGCAAGAGCGCGCTCTATCCCGTCGGCGGCCAGACGAAGACCGCGCTTGGCATGCCACCCACCAGGCCTGGCCGGACGATCGATCTGCGCGGCCTGGCCCAGGTCATCGATTTTCCCGCCCGCGACATGACGATCACCGTGCAGGCCGGCATCACGATGCAGGCCTTGCGGGACATCCTCGAAAAAGAGAAGCTGCGATTGCCGATCGACGTCCCCGAAGCGGATCGCGCGACCCTCGGCGGCGTCCTCGCCACCAACACCAGCGGCCCGCGCCGCTACGGCTACGGAACCATGCGCGACTACGTCATCGGCATCAGCGCGCTGAACGATGAAGGCAACGAATTCAAGGCCGGCGGCCGCGTGGTCAAGAACGTCGCCGGTTACGATCTGTGCAAGCTGCTGGTCGGGTCGCTCGGCACGCTCGGCATCATCACGCAGGTCACGCTGAAACTGCGGCCACTTGCGGAGCAGCAGGCCGTCTTTGGCCTGGGCTGCGAATCGGCCCAGCTCGAAACGCTGCTGAGATGTCTGCACGAGTCGCGCACGCGGCCGGTTTGTCTTGAAGTGCTCAACCAAGCAGCGGCACGGATTGCCTACACCCATGCGAACCTCGCGATTCCCGAGTCCCCCTGGACCGTGCTGGTCGGTTATGAAGGCAACGGCGACGCGGTTAGCTGGCAGGTGCAGCAGCTCGTCAAGGAGGTCGGCACGGATTGCTCCCTCGAGGCGCGCGTCGATTTCCCCGCTATGCCGCTGTGCCATGCGCTGTGCGAGTTCGCTGCGGCGCCGCACCACGCGGTGACGTTCAAGGCGAATCTGCTGCCGAGCGAGGTTGCCGCCTTCTGCGTTGCCGCAGACCAAGGGCCGCTACGCCCCGCCGTGCGCGCCCATGCGGGGAGCGGGATCGTCTATGGCAACTGGTCTGCTGACTTGACGAAGGAACAGGCCGGCAGCATCCTAACCACCTGGCGCGAGCGCGCCCGGCAAGGGGCCGTTATCGTGCAGCGCTGTCCGAGCGATTGGAAGGCTGGCTTGAACGTGTGGGGGCCGGCGCCGCACGATGTGGCGTTGATGCACGCGATCAAGGCGAAGTTCGATCCGAACCGGATCTTTAATCCGGGGCGATTTGTTGACGGTATTTAACGCCGCTTGCCGTTTAGCGCCCGCACGGCGCCATGCGAGCGCCAAATGGCAAGCGGCTTGGTGAAAAACACCCATGTCCCAAACCACCGCCGACGCGGTACGCACCGCTCTGCCCATGGCTCCCGCCAAGAACGACGCCGGCATCGATTACGAGCTGTTTCTCGATTGCGTCCATTGCGGGCTGTGTACCTCGGCATGTCCAACCTACGTCGAACTCGGCGACGAGAATGACAGCCCGCGCGGCCGCATCTACCTCATGCGCGCCGTTACCGATGGACGCATCGAGCTCGATGAGTCGGTGCAAAAACATCTCGACCTGTGCCTCGATTGCCGGGCGTGCGAGTCGGCGTGCCCGTCCGGTGTGCAATACGGCAAGCTGATCGAGCCGTTCCGCATTCACATGGAAAAGACCGGCACCAAGCCGGACAACCTGAGCTGGCTGCAGAAATTCCTGCTCTATCGCTTCACGCCGTACGCGGGGCGGATGAGGCTCGCACTAGCGCCAGCGCGATTTGCGCAGTGGACGGGCCTCGACACCCTGATGCGCAAGCTCGGCATGTACCATCTGATGCCAAAATCGCTGCGGCAGATGCACGAGATGCTGCCTCCGCTGAAGGCGCACTATGGCACGATGCCGGACGTTTGGCCAGCCGAGGGCAAGCGCCGAGCCCGTGTGGCGCTGTTCACCGGCTGCGCGGCCGACGCATTCTTCCCCGAAACAAACCTGGCGACGGCGCTGGTCTTGCAAAAGAACGGCTGCGACGTGTGGATCCCCCGCAAGCAAGGTTGCTGCGGCGCGTTGCACTATCATGCTGCTCTCGATCAACCCGCCAAGGATTTCGCTCGCGCGAACTGCGAGACCTTTTTCCCTGACGGCGGCGAAATCGACGCGATCATCGTCAACGCCGCCGGCTGCGGCGCCATGCTCAAGGACTATGGCCACCTGTTCCATGGCGCGCCGGAGGAAGAAGTCGCCGCCAAGTTCGCGCACAAGGTCAAGGACATCAGTGAATTCCTGATGGAGATTGGGCCCATCAAGCCGACGCATCCCTTGAAGCTGAAGGCAGCCTATCACGATGCGTGCCATCTTTGCCATGGGCAACAGATTCGCAAGCAGCCGCGGCAACTGCTGGAGATGATCCCGGAGTTGCAGCTTGTGCCCTTGAATGAAAGCGAAATCTGCTGCGGCGCCGCGGGGAGCTATAACCTCACCCAGCCGGAGATGGCGGAGCGCCTGGGCGAGCGCAAGGCGAAGAACGTGCTCGACACCGGTGCCGACGCCGTGCTGTCAGGCAACGTCGGCTGCCTGATCCAGCTCGGTCGTTACTTGCGTGAAAAGAAGCCGGAGCTGTTGATCGCACATCCCATCGACGCACTCTGGGCAAGCTATTCCGGCGATCGGTTGTGAGTTTGCAGCTCGGACGCCGCAAAGTCACCTGGTCAAGGACCGATTCTGCCGAATCCAGCGTTGATTTGAGTTGAATTGTGTCAGCGTCTGGCCTTAGAATGGAGGGGGGGAGTCGACGCAATTTGAATTTCACACGCAGTCCACTTCACGCAACGGGAGATTTGGCAACCATGTACAAATATCTTTTCGTGTCTGCTCTTTTGGGGGTCGCCGCTCTGTTGACCTGCACGAACCCCGTGCAGGCCCAAAAGGGCGGCGGTGGCGCGAAAGCCGGCCTAGGGGCTGCTCGGCCGGCGCCTGCGCCGGCGCGGCCAGGCAATGTGCCTTATCGCGGACCGTCGGGCGGCGGCTACTATCGCTCGCGGGGCATCGGTATCGGCATCGGCATCGGGGGTTATGCGCCGTTCTATCCGGCCTACGGCTACGCCTACGATCCTTACTACGCGACGCGCTATGCGTACTATCCGCCAAGCGTGATCGTACAGCAACTCGCTCCGGAGGCGCCGGTTTCGAACACCGCCAGCATTCGCGTGCTCTTGCCGGACCCCGCCGCCAAGGTGTGGTTCGACGGCAGCGCGACCAAGCAGATTGGCACGGAACGATTCTTCCACACGCCGGAGCTTTCGCCGGGCGGATCGTACAGCTATCGGCTTCGCGCGGAGTGGGTGCAAAAAGGCCAAAGGATGGTGCAGGAGCAGGTGGTGCCGGTAGCGCCGGGCCGCACGAGTTTGGCCGATTTCACGCAGCCGTTTTCCGAAGAAGCGCCGCCGCCGGCGAAGTGAGCAAGCTTTTTCGCCGCTTGCGGCCTAGCGCTCGCAGGACGCCTTGCGAATGCTACGCCGCAAGCGGCTTCATTTCGACAACTTGGACGAAACCAAATCCCCTTCCTTCAGCATCGGCCGGCTTGGCGTGGTGCCGGCCAGGATCAAGCGTCCGACCGAGGATGTCGCACTGGCTTCGACGATGCGAATCATGCCGAGGTATTTGGCCTCCGGCTTGAGGCGATACACCTCGAGGGTGTGATCCTTCTCAACGCCGTGATCTTTGCCGAGGTTGATTTTCACCAGGTCTCTCTCCACTTTTTCGATCTTGCCCTCGACCTTCGCCGAAGGCGGATTCGGCAAATTTGGAATCGGTGGCGGCACGCCATCGCCTTTGCTTCCGAGTTCCACGAGTTTCTTGGTAAGTGCGCGCACCTGTTCCAGCAACTGTTCGTTCTGCTGTTGCCGGGTCTTGGCGACGGCATCGATGTTTTGAGCCGCGAGGCGGATTGCCCGGACGTCCGCTTCGAGCTTCTGGATCGCCGTTTCGCGGTCCTTGAGGGCCTTGGTGAGCAGGTCGATCTGTTTTTTTTGAAGTTCTATGACGGCGTCCTTGTCGTCCTGCTGCGCATGCGCGAACAGGGGTAGAAACAAGAGACCGCTCAGAGCGGTAGAAAGGGTGAAGCCTCGCTGCACGCACAACCGGGAACGATTGTTCATCTCTAATCTCCGCCTAATGTCGCGTTGGTAAGCTCATGTCAAACCCTGGGGAACCGTCAAAGTTGATACGCGTGGCCTAATCTTCCCCGATTTCCGAAATCGATGCAATCGGAAAACTTTAACGATGGACAAGGGGCGTGGCAGGCGTTACCTTATGAAGGTTAATAAGCGATTTTTTAGCGGGACTCGACCCCCAGGAATCGGTCGCCGTTGGCGGCCTCATCCTGGGGCTTGGGGGATCTCATGAATCTGGTGCGTATTCTCGTGCAAAACGGGGTGATGAAGGAAACCGACGTCGCGCGCCTGCAAGAGGCGATCGCGACGGCGCCGAATAAGCCGTTGCACGCCGTCATCATTGAGCAGAATTTCGCCAAGGAGGAGGACGTTCTGCCGGTGCTGGCCGACCAGTTCGGCATGGAACTCGTCGATCTGACGAAAGCGACCGTCGATCCGGAAACGGTGCGGATGATGCCGTCGAAGCTCGTACATCGCCGCAACCTGATGCCGTTGTCGCGTTCCAATGGCTCTCTTATAGTTGCGACCGGCGATCCATTCGATGTCTACGCGATCGATGAATTGCAAACGCTGACCGGCCTGCACGTCCACCCCGTCCTGGCGAGTCCCCGTGAGATAACTCGGCTCATCAAAACTCATTTCGGCGTCGGCGGCGAAACCGTCACGGCCATGGTGCAGGAGCGCAAGGACGACGCGATCGAGTTGCTCGAAGAACTGGAAGCCGACGACAGCGAAATCGCCAAGCAGGCGCAGGAAGCGTCGGTCGTCCGGCTCGTCAACGAAATCCTGATGGAAGCCGCCAACGAGCAGGCCAGCGATATTCACGTCGAGCCGGAAGAGCATGCGCTGCGCATCCGCTACCGCATCGACGGTCTCTTGCACACGCAAAACCTGCCGCCGGAGATCAATCGCTTTCAGTCCGCCATCATCAGCCGCATCAAGATCATGGCCCGTCTCAACATCGCCGAGAAGCGCCTGCCGCAGGACGGCCGCATCAAGATGCGCGTCAACAATCGTGAGATCGACGTCCGCGTTTCCATCATTCCGATGATCCACGGTGAAGGCATCGTGATGCGTCTCCTCGACAAGTCGCGCATGGTGTTCAATCTCAAGAACATCGGCTTCCTGGATGACACCTACGACGGTTTCCGCAAGATGATCGCTCGCCCGCACGGCATCGTGCTGGTGACGGGGCCGACCGGTTCGGGCAAAAGCACCACGCTCTACTCCGCGCTCAACGAGGTCAAGGAAGAGACCACCAAGATCATCACCGTCGAAGACCCCGTCGAATATCAACAGGAAGGCATCAGCCAGATCCAGATTCATCCCAAGATCGGCCTGACCTTCGCCGCTTGCTTGCGCAGCATTTTGCGTCATGACCCCGACGTGATCCTGATCGGCGAAATGCGCGATTTCGAGACAGCGGAGGCAGGGATCCAGGCGTCGCTCACGGGCCATCTGGTATTCAGCACGCTGCACACCAACGACGCGCCGAGCGCTTTCACACGCCTGATCGACATGGGCGTCGAGCCATTCCTGGTCTCCAGCACAGTCGAGGGCGTGCTGGCGCAGCGACTGGTGCGAACCATTTGTTCGGCATGCAAGGAAGAGTACGAGCCCCATTTGAGCGAATTGCCTGCGGATTTCCCAGGCGTTGCCGAGAAGAATTATCCGAAGATACTGTACCGAGGCCGCGGCTGCCGCAAATGCCATCAATCGGGTTTCAAGGGCCGAACCGGCATTCACGAGCTGATGGTCAACACCGACCAGTTGAAGGATTTGATCGTCCAGCGCACCAACGCGAACGCGCTGCGGGCGGTGGCGCTCAAGAACGGCATGGTCACGCTCAGGCAAGACGGTTGGCGCAAAGTGACGGCTGGGGTCACGACGATCGAAGAGGTGGCACGCGTGACGGCGGCGGATTTGTTTTAGGAAGTCCGTAGTCCGTGGTCCGTAGTCCGTGGTAATTGTAGCCACGGACCACGGACTACGGACCACGGACCACGGACTATCGACGATGCCCGAATTTGCCTACGAAGCCCTGGCCGACACCGGCGCCCGCACCAACGGGACGATGACTGCGAACAGCGAGCGCGAAGTCGTGTCGATGCTCGACGCCAAGGGGCTGTTCCCACTCAAGATCGAGGAAGCCAAGGGGGCGGGAAATGTTCGCCGCGGCGGCAAACGCGTCAGCCCGCGCGTGATGGCGACGTTCTTCTCGCAGATGGCGGATCTCCTGCGCGCAGGCGTGCCGCTATTGCGCTGCCTCGAAATACTCGAACGCCAGAGCACGAACCCGGCCCTGGCAGAGATTCTGCGCGAAGTCCACATCAAGGTCGCCGACGGCACCACCCTTGCCGATGCACTGGCGAACTTCCCGCGTGCCTTCAGCGAACTCTCGGTCAGCATGGTCCGAGCCGGGCAGGAGGGTGGGTTCCTTGAGGATGTGCTCCAGCGCATCGCCACCTTCAGCGAGCATCAAGAAGATCTGAAGGCCAAGGTCATCGGCGCGCTTGCATATCCCGCGTTCCTGGCCGTGACGGCATTCGTCGTCTTGATGGTCCTCGTCGTCGTCTTCGTGCCGATGTTTGAGCCGATCTTCAAGGGGCTGGAGCAGAAAAACGAGCTACCCTTCTTGACCAGCGTTGTAGTGGGCTTTAGCCATTTGATCATCGACTGGTGGTTTGTGTTCCCGTTCCTGGGTATCGGCGCGGTCGTCGCCTACTGGAAGTTCACCAGCTCCGAGGCCGCGCGGTTTTGGATCGACTCGGTCCGGCTGCGCATCCCGGTCATCGGCACCGTCTACTTGAACTTCGCCCTGTCGCGTTTCACGCGCATTCTCGGCACGCTCCTGCGCAACGGTATCCCGATTCTGCAATCGCTGAAGATCGCCAAGGACTCGATGGGCAATCGTGTCCTGAGCGCGGCCATCGCCGATGCCGCCGAGCACGTGACGGCCGGCAACAAACTGGCAGTGCCACTGGCGTCCTGCAAATATTTGCCTCGCGATATCGTCGAGATGATCTCCGTCGGCGAGGAATCCAACATGCTCGAAAAGGTGCTTCTGGATACGGCCGACGCGTTGGATCGACGCACGGCTCGCCAGTTGGAATTGATGATTCGCCTGCTGGAGCCGATCATGCTGCTGGTGATGGCGGTGGTAATCCTGATCGTCGTTCTCGGCCTGTTATTGCCCGTGTTCAAGATGAGCACGGTTGTGCAGGGGTAGCCGCTTGCGGCTTAGCGCTCGCGTCACGATATAGTTCGCAAAGGATACTGGTTAGCGACCGCTACGCCGCAAGCGGTTCTGACGCACAAATACTCATGGTTTCTTAATGAGTAGGGGTGGTATACTTACCATTGGAATAGGCTGAATTTTGCCTGAAAAGGAGGGTGAATCATGTTGCGTCGCCAAGAGTCGAAACGCCAACGCCGGGCAGCTTTCACGTTGATGGAAATGCTCATCGTCGTGGCCATTATCGTCATGCTCGCCGGGATCGGCGTGGTGTCCTATTTGTCGCTTTTCGCGGGTTCGCAAAAGGATGTCGCCAAGACCCAGGTCAAAAGTCTGGGTGTGGTGTGTGACACCTACAAGCTCAAGAACGGAGCCAATCCGGAAAGCCTGGCCGTCCTTTTGCAAAAGGATCCCATGGGGGTTATCTACGTCGAGGATCCCGATAAGCTGCTGGACCCCTGGAAGAAACCCTATCAATACGATGCCTCGGGGCAAAAAAACCAAGGTCTCCACGCCGACATTTGGACGGTCTCCCCCGACGGCATCGAAATCGGCAACTGGCCGAAACAGGCGGGGCGTTAGGGATTCGCGTTCCCCACGCTCGCGCGTGGGGCTGGTAGCGAGAGGGAATTGGATCCATGCGAGCGCCGATTCAAAACCACCGGCACGGCTTCACGCTGATGGAGATCATCCTTGTCTTGGCGATCGTCGTCATGGTGGCGGCGATCTCGGTGCCATTGATTGGATATCTGATTGGCGACTCGCGTTTGACTGCCGCGGGCGATGTGGTGCGTGGCAAACTCGCCGAGACGCGCGCGCTTGCGGTCGAGGACAGCCAGCCCTGGCGGCTTGCGTATCTTCCGAACACCGGTATTTTTCAGCTCGCCCCGGACGATTCGCCCGAGTGGGAAAACACGGCGACCGACTTGGTCGAAAAGGAAGGCCTGGTTCGCGACGAGTTGCCCAAGGACGTCGTTTTCGCCCTGACCCATGACGACATCATGGGCCAGCAGCAGGCCTTGCCGCCGGGGGTTGCGTGGCAGACCATCGCGATTTTCATGCCCGACGGCAGCGCTCAAGACGATACCACAACCTACTTCGGCAAGGCGGGCGTGGGGCCGATGCGTGTGCAGGTGCGCGGCTTGACCGGGTCGGTCAGCATCGAAATGTTCAGCGTGAGAATGGCGGGTCAATAACCATGGCGACACCAAACCGCCAACGCCGGGTTGGCTTGACGCTGCTGGAAGTCATCGTCTCGACGGCGATCTTCCTGATCTCCGTGATTGCCATCGCGCAGCTCTCGAACATCGGCACCGAGCGGGCGGTCGATGTGCAGTTGCAAACCCGCACCAGCCTGCGCTGCCACGGAAAGCTCGCGGAGATCGTGATCGGGGCGGAGACCAACGCCTCGGGTGGCTACACTCCGTTCACCGATGACTTCGACAAGGATCTGCAATGGCGTGCTGAGGTCGGCCTGACGGAAGTAGCCGGATTGCTGCTCGCCAAGGTCTGGGTGAAGGCCGAGTTACCCTCGGGCAAGGTGGTCGAATCGCAGCTTTCGCAGATGTTCGTCGATCCGACGATTCGCGGCACGACGTTCGATCAGCCCAACCCGCCACCGTCACCGCCGACGCCCCCAACGCCGTGAAGTCCAGGGGAAGGTAGAACTATGTCCATGTTGCGTACGACTCAACGATCCGCTTTCTCCCTCATGGAGATGCTGCTCGCGCTGGCGCTGGGCATGCTGCTTCTCCTTGCGCTCTACTTTACGCTCGATGCGCACCTCTTCACATCGCAGGCCGGCCGGGATGTCGTTGCCGAGGCTACCCTGGCACGCAACATCCTGGCCCGCATCGGCAACGACATCACCAGCCAGTTCGGCGCCGTGGACCCGCGCGGGCTGCCCGATCTGAGCGCTGCCAGCGCCGCCGATGAGGCGAATGCGGCTGCCGACCCGACGAAGAGCACCACGCCGGCGCCGACCCAGGAGGCGGTCAAGTTCAACATCGGCGTGCAGGGGGATGCTGGGTCGCTCATGCTTTCGACCTATCGCGTCCAGAAGTCCCGTGCCATCGTCGTCGGCGTGGACAACTCGACCGAGCTCATCAGCGACCTGCGCCGCATCAACTACTGGGTTGCGACCAACGGCTCCGAAACGCTTGGTCTGGCGCGGGCGGAATTCAAGCAGGCCACCAGCGCGGATATTGACATGCTTCCCATGGAGCTGGACGACCAGGGCCAATATGTCATCGCCGCGCAGGTGAAGAGCATCACCTTCGAGTTCTACGACGGTAGCCGCGGCGCCGGGTCCGAATACTGGATGGGGTCCTGGCAGGGCTCCGAGCTTAACGGTATCGACGCGACAACGCCGCCGATCGGCCCGCCGTCGGCGATCCGCATCACGCTTGAATTGAAACGCCTGGTCAAAGGCATGGCCGTCACCGAGAATCCGACCGCCGACGGACCGAAATACCAGCACGTCGTCGCCCTGCCGACGTCGAATAGTTTTCCGCCGAAACTAGCCTCCACGACCCCATGAGCGCGACATGACCCCGGCACAACCACAAGGCCCACCGGCCCCGAAATCGGACAAGCGGCGCGGCATCGTCATCGTGGCGGTGTTGATCGTGGTCGCGTCGCTGGCGCTCATGGGCTATCACTACAGCGACATGATGACGTCGGAGTACAAGGCATCGCACAACTCGCACCGTGCCGTGCAGGCGCAGCGGGCCGCCGAATCGGGCGTTCACTACGCCGCCGCCCTCTTGAGCAACCCGCAGAATTACGCCGGCCTCCTCAACGGCAACCCGTGGAATAACCCGACGGCGTTTCGCGACATCGCCGTCCCAGGCGACACCAAGGCGAACGGCCGCTTCAGCCTGATCGCCGCCCCCGACGTGGATGGCAACGATCCGAGCGAGGTCATCTTCGGCGTGACCGACGAGTCGGGCAAAGTCAACCTCAACGCGCTGATGAAATTCGACCCGACCGGACAGGTGCTGTACGGCGCGCTGATCCAATTGCCCAACATGACCGAGGACATCGCCAATTCCATCGTCGCTTGGATGGGGGGCAGCTATGGGTCGCAGAACAATGGCGCGCTGAGCGACTACTACCTCGGCCTCCCCTCGCCGTACCGCGCCAAGGGCGGCCCGCTCGACAGTATCGACGAACTCCTGCTCGTCAAAGGGGTGACTCGCGGACTTCTCTACGGCACCGATCTGAATCGCAACGGCATGCGCGACGGCGCCGAAGGCGGCGCCGACGGCTTCAGCCGCGGCTGGTCCGCCTGCCTCACCGTCTATAGCCGTGAACCCAACCACGACGCCAACGGTAATCCCTACATCTATCTGAAGAATGCAGATCTGAGCCAGCTTTACAATGACTTGCTGCAACAAGAGGTGGACGAGGACCTGGCGAAATTCATCATCCTGCACCGCCAGTACAGCCAGGCCAATTCGAGCGGCACCGGCACGCAGAGTCTGGGCAGCACCATCGTCGCGGCCCTCCTGGGCGGAGGCAAGCCGAGTACGAACACGAAGACGGTGCAAGGAGATCTGAGCACCTACGAGGTCAAGTTCACCAGGTCGGGCTCCAAGCCGTTCATCTCGATCTTCGATCTGATTGAGAGCAAGATCATCATTCCGAAGAAGGTCGGCAATACGACTGTCAACACGGTCTACACCAGCCCGCTCGCGGACCCGGCCAAGCAGCGCGAACTGTTGCCCAAACTATTCGCGATCGCGACGATGAGTGCCGACCCGGAAATGCCGGCCCGCATCAACATCAACACGGCGCCGATGGCCGTCCTTTCGTGCATCCCGGGGCTGACTCCCGAAGATGTGCAGAAAATTGTCGCCACGAGGCCGAACCCGTTTTCCACCGACCCGCCGGGAGAGGCATATAGCTCGCCGGCGTGGCTGTTGACGGAAGCTCAGCTTAACGTGAAAGTCCTGTCGGCGCTGGAGAATTTCATCACGGCGCGCACGTCGGTCTATCGCGTGCAGTCAGTAGGTTATGGCGACGGCAAAGGCCCTTCGGTGCGTGTCGAAGCCGTCATCGATACCAACGCCGGCCGGCCGCGCATCATCGTCTGGCGCGACCTCAGCGAACTTGGCAAAGGTCTGCCCACTATGGCGGCGAACCCGTAATTGTTCCTGCCGTTTACGTTTGGCGTTCGCCGACCACCGCGCGAACGCCAAACGTAAACGGCAATCGCAGATCGGAGACCACCCTTGGCTTCCTGGCTTGTACTCGACTGGGATCAGGATCAGTTCCACGTACTGTGCGCCCAGAGTTCACGGCGAGGCATCGAGGTGACGCGTGCAGTGACGTGGACGCATCCTGAGCCCTTCACGCCGAGCACGGCGACGCGCGTCGGCGAGGCCCTGCGCGATTTCCTCAAAGCCGAGAAAATCGCCGCCGCCCCCGTCATCGTCGGCATCGGCCGCGACCGGATCTTCCTCAAGGAGCTGCGATTCCCGCCGATCGCCGCCCACGAGGAAGCGAACCTCGTGCGATTTCAGACCGGCAAGGAGATGGTCGAGTCGGTGGAAAACTACGCCATCGATTACGTCTACCTGAAGAACGGCAGCACCGATCGGCAGGTGATGACGGTGGCGGCGCGGCGCGATCTGCTCGCCATGGTACAAAAAGTGTGCCAGGCCGCGGGGCTCAAGCTGCACGCCGTCACGCCGAAGCTGTTCGGTATGCCGCTGGCGCTCGCACTCGCGGTTCAGCCCGACCCGACGCCGCTGGCTCCCAAGAAGCTCAACGTCGTTCTTAACCTGGGCCAGCGCTGGGCAGAGTTGTGCTTTTTCAAGGGTGATCGGCTCTTGCAGGCGCAGGCGCTGCAGAACGGCCCGCTGCTGGCCGGCGAGATCAAGCGAAACCTCGCGGTCTTCCAGGCCCAGTCGGCCGTCAATATCGATCTCGAAGGCCCCGACGCCCTGTATGTGTTCGGCGACGACGCGGCCGTCATGGAGAATCTGCAAGCCGGGCAGCATCTGCCGGTGCGTCAATTAGATCCCTTGAAGCCCGAGGCGGGGCTCGCCGCGAAGCCGGCTCATTTTGCCGGCGCCGTCGGCCTGGCGGCGCTGTGGGCGAGTCCCGATCAACCGCCCGTCAACCTGGCGTCGCCGAAACGCACCCAGGCCCCCGTCAGCGCCATTCAGCAGCGCGGCGTGCTTTATGGTTCTGCCGCCGCAGTGCTAGCCGTCTTCCTCATCGGTCTGATGGTTTACGGGTTATCCACCAAACGCGGCGAAATCGAGCGGCTGACGATGGACAGGGCCAAATACGAGAGACGCCTCATCGACACCGCCCAGGAGCGTGCCGAGGTCGATGCCTACCTGGAATGGGAGAACACGACGGTCCCCTGGCTCGATGAGATGTACGACCTCACCGCCCGTTATCCGTGGGAGGTCGGCGTACGCGTCAATCAATTCGCCGCCCTGCACAGCACCGCCCCGAAGCAGAAGGGCGCCAAGGCCTGGCCGATCGGCAAGATTACCTTGAGCGGCATCGCCCCGCCCAGCAAAGACTCGCTCATCGATAAGTTGCAAAAAACACTCATGGAGGATCCTCACCTGCGGGTAGAACGCGGCAAGTCGAAGTACGACAAGGCGGTGGTCGAGTACCCGCTCAAAATCGACATTGTCAAACAGGATGCGGCGAAATACGAGATGCGTCTGATCGTACCGCCGCGGCCCAAGACCGTGGTGGTGGAGGCGCCTCCGGAGGAAAAGAAAGTAGAGGATCCAATGCCCGATGATGACGAGAAGAAGAAGACCATTCCGGATCCGGATGATGGAGGCCAACGATGAACGCGCGCGAACGCAATCTGCTTTTTGTCATGGCCGCCATAGTGGTCGTCGGCCTTGCCCTTTATTCCGGACGGCGCTGGTTCTGGCTGCCTTTGCAGGAGTACAACGAGACGATCCGGCAGATGACGGAAGCCAATGAAGATGTTGCGGAGAAGCTCGCTCAGTTTGACCGCGACCGCAAGAAACTCGAGGTCGCTCGGCTAAGGAGCCTGCCTGCCAACCTGGGGGAGGCCTCGCTTGTATACGAGTCCTATCTGAAACGGATCTTGAACTCGAGCGCCCTGAGCTTCGACGAGATCTCGCACAGCGCCATCCAGGAGGTCCGGATGGCGAATGCGATCCCAAACGTCAAGAAGACTGGCCATCAATCGATGGAGTTCAAGGTGCAGGCCCATGGCGAAGTGGGCCAGCTCATTGCCTTCATCAAGGAGCTCCAGAAAACTCCCTACGAGCATCGCATCAAGAGTCTGAACGTCGATCGCGTCAACACCGCAGCGGCGAACAAGAGCTCCGACCTGGTGATCCGCATGACCATCGAGGCGCTCCTGGTCGCCAAGACCACGAACCGGGCGGGCATGGAACTCGATTTCGAGCTCGATCCGTTGGTCGCCCTGTCAAAGAATCGCAACTACGCGACGATCGCCGACAGGAACATTTTCGTCGGAGCAGTTCCGGGCAAGATCGTCAAGGCGCCGCCCGTAAAGTCGACCCAGACCAAAGTCATACCGCCGCCCCTTATCGAGTACGAGGTGTTTGTGCCCGCGTTCGTTCGACTGACGCAGACGGTGCCGAGCCAGCAGGAAGCGTTCTTGCGCAACCTGGTTTATAACACCCGTGAAATCCGCGTCAGGGTAAAGCCGGGCTTCCAGGAATTCCGCATCGTTGAGGCCGACACCGATTACTTCTTCTTCAAGGCCAAGGTGCTGCGCATCGATGCCCGCGATATGCACTTTCAGGTGTTCGATGATGTCTACACCGTCCACATTGGCCAAAGCCTGGGCGAGGCGATGAGGGAGCCGCTGAGTCTGGATCGTCTCGATGACCTCGATCTGGAAAGGGACCGCGACTGGGGGAAAAAGGAGATACAAGAACGAGACAAAGAAGAACCATCCAAGAAGAAGGGCAAAATGCGTTAAGTGAGCAAGGAGCTGCGTGCGCGGACCCATGGATTTTTAATCAAACTTCGCTTCCCTTTTTCGCGGGATACGGTATTGACCTCCCCAATCAGTACGGAAGGTCGGCAGGTGACTCGCGTTCGTCCCATGTTCCGGGGCGGACGCATTCGTGGTGTGCGCGGGCCAAAACACGCTCTGCGAAAATATGTCAAATTACCGCCGGTTTCTAACGGCTGATTCATAACTGGTTTGGTAAGATAAAACCTAGAGACGGGGACTTGTCCTTCACGGGACAGGAAGTCTCTGGCACTCTGTCAGGGGGACGAAATGATTCTCTTCCGCCGCATCAGCCTGGGGCTGCTCCTCCTCGCAGGCTTGGGATTCATGAGCCTGGCCGCTTCCACTTACGCACAAGGACCCGCCAAGAAAGACAAGGAAGGGGGCGCGAAGGCCCCAGGCCGTCCCGTGTGGAGTGAGACGAAGATCGGCTTCGAGATGCGCGCCAAGACCTGGCAGAGCCTGTTCGAATGGTTCGCCGACCAGACCGGCATGCCGTTCGTTTCAGGCAAATATCGGGTTCCCGGTGGTACGTTCGATTTCGTCAACCCGAAAGTCGGCGGCAAGCTGCAAGAGTACACGCTCGCGGAAATCTTCGACATCATCAACGAAATCCTGATCGCCGACCACAATTTCATCCTCCTACGCCGCGAAGCGACCCTGATGATCATCCCGGCGGACATTGACCCGCCGCCCATCTTGATTCCACGCATCCACAAGGACGACTTGAAAGATCGCGCCAAGACCGAAATCGTCGAGATCGTGATCACGCTCGAAGTGGGCAACGTGGAAGAGTTGGCTCCTGGCCTCAAACGCCAGCTGGGCCCGTTCGGCAAGGTCACGCCGATCATTGAGCAAAACAAGCTGATCCTGCAAGCCGACGTGGCCAGCCTGAGGCGGGCCATGCTGGACTTGCCCAATGCGCAGTCGGAAAGCACCACGACCCATAACCACCCCGCCAAGTACATCCGCGCCAGCACCCTCGTTGGCGTGCTGGCGCAGTCGCTGGGGGCCTCGCAGCAAATCGTGGAATTCAAGGGCGCTGCAAAAGAAGGCATCAAGGACGACCCGCGGTTTGGAGGCGGCGGCGGTGGCTCGACCAAGCGGATGCGGGTGCACACCATCACCTCCGAAAAATCGACCAACACCGTGATCGTTCACGGACCTGCCGACAAGATTCAGCAGGCCAAGGGGATCATCCGCGATCTGGATAAGCCTCGCTTCGACGGCGACAAGGGCCTCTTGATCGGCCCGGCCGAGATTCAATTTCACGACCTCCCCTCCGGCAGCGCCGAGACGATGACCAAGATCCTGGCCGAGGTCTACAAGGACGATATCTCGGTCCGCATCCAGGTGGCGGGCCCCTCGCGGCTGTTCGTCTACGCCGATCCGCAGACCCACTCGGAGGTCGGCAAGCTCATCTCGCGGGATTTCAAGGCCGTCGCGCAGGAGACGGTGGTCGTCGTGCTGAATCAATCCGAAGCGATCAAGCTGGTTGAAACGCTCAAGGTTTTCTTCCCGGACTCCAAGAGCGGCTCCCCCTTCATCGATGTGGACGTGGACAAGAATGCCATCCGCCTGAAAGGCACGCCGGACCAGATCAAGGAAATCCGCGCGGTCATCGCCGTGCTCGACGGCACCCCGCTCGGCGGCGCCGGCGCTAATATCCGCACCATCTTCCTGGAAAAAGGCAGCGGCGCCACGCTTGCTGAAGGCCTCTATCTCCTCGCGGAAAAGCTGATGCCCGGCACCAAGGTTGAATTGTTCCTGCCCAGCCAGATGGAACTGCCCGACTACCGGCCCAAGGACAAGAAGATCGAGGAAAAGAAGAACGACAAGAAGGCAGAGAAAAAGGTCGTGATCACGCCGGCTAACTTGCGCGACGCGATCTATCTGCCCAAAGAGGCCTTCACGGCCACCCAAGAGGCGCCGGCGAAAGAGCCGGAGAAGAAATCGACTCTGCGCATCACCGGTTTCGGCAACAAGATCATCATTACGAGCGACGATCCCAAGGCGCTCGACGCGGCCCAGCAGATCATCCGCATGCTGGTGAACACCGAAGCGGGCCCGGGCGACTTCGAGGTCGTGCGCCTGAAAACTGCCAACTCGGTCGAAGTGGCCAAGATTCTCGATGAAGCGTTCAACGGCCCGAAAGGGCAGGGCGGCGGCCGTCCGGGCGGCGGTGGCGGCGGCGGTATTGTCGGCGGGTTGCCGCAGATGTTGATTGGCGGTCTTCTTGGCGGCGGCGGCGGCGGTGGCGGCGGCCGCACTGAAAACGTGCGCATCGTCGCTGATCCGTCGATCAACGCGTTGCTCATTCGCGCCAAGCCGGCCGACATGCTCACGATCCGCAGGCTGATCTATCAGCAATTCGAGGTCCCGAACATCGATACCGAGACGCTGGTCAAGACGCACACGATTCCTCTCAAATACGCCAACGCCAGCCATGTGGCCGATATCCTCAAGCAGGTCTACGCCGAGGCGATGACGGCACGGCAATCCCAAGGCCAACAGGGCTTCAATCCGTTTGGCGGTCAGACGACCGATACCTCCGGCGGCCCGCGCCGCGTGCCGATGTCGATTGGCGTCGATGCCGACACGAACAACCTGTATATCTCATGCTCCGTCTCGCTATTTGCGGACGTCAAAGCCCTGGTGGATTCGATCGATGAAACCTCGAAGGGCTCGCAGCAGAAGGCCATAATCATCTCGCTGAACAACGTCGAGCCGGCCCTGGTCCAGCAAACAATCGACGCCATCTCCGGCAAGAGCACGGCGAAGCGCCAGGCGGCCGATACGAGCGCCGGCGGTCTTTCGGGGATCACCTCGGGCGCTCCTGGCGCCTTCGGTACGCCTGGGCGCGGCGGTTTCGGCGGCGGCTTCGGCGGCTTCGGCGGCTTCGGCGGCGGTGGGCCTATCATCATGCCCGGCGGCTTCGGGGGCGGCGGGGGTGGACCCGGCGGCGGCTTCGGCGGTGGCAAAGGCGGAGGCGGCAAAGGCCCCTCCCAGTATCGAGGGCCGGATTTTTTCGTGCCACCGGTCATGGATGACCATTCGTTGCACTCGCGAGGGCCGGATTTTTTCGTGCCACTGGTCAAGGATGACCATTCGGTGTCTCGCCTTTACGATCCTTTCGAAGAACAAGAAGAACCTACAACTCCCGGATCGCGCAACGGATCCAGGTACGTCCCCTATTCAGCCAATCCACTTCGCTTGGTCAGTCTCCAGGAAGAACAGCCCGAAAAGTACGGCAAGGACAAGGACAAGGACGACATCTTCTCCCTGCCGCGGCTGCCGATACGCATTGAAGTACTGCCCAACGGCAAGATTCTGCTCATCGGCAACAACCCCGATGACTTGAAGCTCTGGCGCAAATACTTCGAACAGATGGACGAGGCCGCCAAGGGGCGCGGCCTGGCCCCCGGCAGCAACTTGCCGGGCGCCATCGATATCAAGCTGATCCCGGTTCGCATTGCCGACCCGACCAGCATCGTCAACACGCTCAATATCCTCTTTAGCAACATCGGTCTCGAACTCAACAGTACGGTGCTAATTCCGCGGACCGGCGGCGCCGGGCCCGGCGGCGCCCCGCCACCGCAGGCGGCTGGTCCTGGCGGCGTACCTACCGCGCCGATCGGCACGGCCACCGGAGCTTCGCTCTTCCCGAAAAACATGGTGCTCATCCCCTTGCCTCGCCTCGGGGGCATCCTGGTGGCTGCCCAGCAAGCACGCATGGCGGACGTCGAGCGGGAGATCCATAGGCTCGATCAGCTTCCGACGGAGGGGTATCACGCGGTGCCGTTTCCCTTGAAACGCGCTCCGGCGAAGGTCGTGGCGGCCTCGCTGACCACGTTTTACAATGGTCGCTTTCCGACTCCGGAGGGCACGGCCAATCAGGTGCGCATCACATTTGATGAAGGCACCAACACGGTATTCGTCCAGGCCTCGCATGCCGACATGATCGAAATCCGCAGGCTGATCGAGCACATCGACACGACACAGTCGCTGGCAGACAGCGAGTTGCGCGTCGTCAAGCTCAAGAACGCCGTCGCCCGGGATTTGAGCGAGATTATGAAAGCAGCGATCGGCCAGGGCACCTTGACCACCACTTCGACCCTTGGCCTGACGCCGGGGCAGACTGTCACTGCCGGCGGCGCCACGGTTACCACCCAGGGGACCAACCAGATTGCCAACACGAAGTACAGCCGCGTGAAACTCATCACGGGAAGCAAGGACGGCAAACCCGTCGAGGCGTACATCCTGGAGGACATCCGGATCAACTTTGACGATCGCACCAACAGCCTGATCATTTCAGCGCCCAAGGACGCCATGCAGCTGGTGCTGTCGCTGATCAAGGAACTCGACGTGCAGCCGATCGCCAGGTCGGAAATCAATATCTTCCATCTGAAGAAGACCGACGCGACCCAGATGGCATTGAGTCTGCAGCAGCTTTTCCTCAACACGGGCGCACTCGGAACGCGCACCGCGGGCGGCGCTGCCGCCGGCGCTATTCCGGGCGGCGCCGCGGGCGGCGCCGGTCAAGCGGGCGCCGGCGCCAAGCCGCCGATCACGATCACGATCGGGACCACGACCCAGGAAGGCGCGCCGATCATCGATCTGCGCCTCACCGTCGATGAGCGTACCAACAGCCTCATCGTCGCCGGCAGCCGCAACGATCTTGACGTCATCGAGGCGATCATCGCCCGCCTCGACGACACCGACATCCAGGAACGCCGCCACGAGGCGGTCCGCCTGCGCAACAGCCAGGCGGTTGATGTCGCCAACGCGGTCACTACCTTCCTCAAGTCCGCGACCGACCCCTACAAGACGCTCCTCAACCCGGCCGGCACGTACCTCAACCTGCAGCGAGAGGTCTTCGTCATTGCCGAGCCGATCTCGAATTCGCTCCTCATCAGCGCGACGCCGAAATACTTCCAGGACGTGATTCGGCTCATCGCCCAGATCGACACGACGCCGCCGCAGGTAGTCGTCTCGGTGCTGATCGCCGAGGTGACGATGAACGGTTCGGAAGAGTTCGGCATGGAGCTTGGCTTGCAGTCGCCGCTGCTGTTCGAGCGCAGCACGCCGGTCGGGGCTGCATTGACCAGCTACCAGACGCTGGCGCCAGGTTTCGGGTTCAGCACGAACACCCCGGCGCCAGGCGCCTACCCTGGCACCGTAGGCTTCCAGTCGATCAACAACCTCGGTATGGGCCGGGCGTCGGCTACCAATGGCATCGGTGGATTCGTCTTCTCGGCTTCCAACAACTCGGTCGCCGTGATGGTGCGAGCGCTCAAGACGCAGAACCGCCTCGAAGTCCTGAGCCGGCCGACGCTGATGACGCTCGACAATCAGACGGCGCTCATCAACATCGGCAAGGAAATCCCGCTCGTCAACGGCTTTGCGACGAACGCCCAAGGTAACATCACGCCCACCGTCATTCGTCAGCCTACGGGCGTGAGCATGCAGGTAACGCCGCGCATCACGCCCGACGGCCGTGTGCTGATGCGGGTGATCCCGGAAGTGTCGTCGGTGGGCGAACGGGTGCCGATCACCGACACGACATTCAGCTTTGCGATTAACAAGCAGCACCTGGAGACGACCATTGCCGCCGCGGACGGTGAGACGATCGTTCTGGGCGGCCTCATTACCCGCCGCGACGAAAAAATCGAAAACAAGATTCCGTGGTTCGGCGACCTGCCGCTCATCGGGGCCGCTTTCCGCTATCGCACCTACGACAAGAAGAAGTCCGAACTGATCATCATCATGACGCCCCACATCGTCCGCAATCGGCAAGAGGCCGAACGGATCCTCAGCGAGGAAACTCGCCGCATCGACTGGTCGCTGGGCAACGTGATGCACGTGCATGGCAGCGCTAACTGCATGCCGCTTTTGCCTCAAGGGACGCCGGAAGTGCAATCGAAGACGCAGCCGTTCCGCATCTATCCGGGCAATCCGGGCGGGGCACAAGGGAAGCCGGTCATGCAGGTGGAAGAGGCGCCGCAGGCGAGCCGAACAACCGTGGGCAAGGGGGGCTTGATCCGAGCGATCATCAACCGTGGCGCGGGTGAGAGCACCACGGTGGCCGAGCAGGCCGGCCCCTATGTGACGCCGGCTCCGATGAGGGGTGGCGAGGTTCAATACCTCCAGCCTCCGCCCGGTGCTGGCGTCCAGCCAATTTTTCTGCCGACGATCAACTCGACGCCCATGCCGCCGCAGAATGCTTTGCCCGGAGGTCCGGCAGGCTTTGCGCCACGCTAGATGACCGTTTCATAAGTGCTTGGGCAGTAGCCGCGGTGATTTGGGAGGGCGAGGCTCCTGCCGAGCCTGGAATTCAGTGTCCCTCACGGCTCGGCAGGAGCCTCGCCCTCCCGATCACTGGTAGGGACTTATGAAATGGCCATCTAGTGTAGTCTTCACCCTCCGCGTGAGGAAAACTCGTCACGCGGACCGTGACGACTGCACTCGACCCGACCCAAGGAAGGGAGATTTCGTCATGTCTCGCATCCAGACGACTCAAAAATACTTTGGGCTTACGCTCGGCGCCTTGCTTCTGGCCGGCGTGCCCGGGTGTACCTATTTTCAAACGGTCTGCAGCTCCAAATGGCTCTCCACGGAGTGGGTCGATCCTGGTTCCACCCAAGCGGTCAACGACGTGTTGACGTACTGGCACAACCAGGTCGTGGTGACGAACGATCCGTCGCGCAGTCTCGCGCCGTTGCCCGGCCTCGCCGGCCGCGTCATATTGTTCAATACCGAGACGGGGCAGTCGATGGACGCCCACGGCAAAGTGGTCGTGCTCATGTACGATGTGCCGGCCTCGCGCAACGGGCAACCCAAGCAGCTTGGCCAATGGACGTTCGACGCCCAGAGCCTGAAGCTCTTGAAACGCAAAGACCGCATCAGCGACGGCTACACGCTGTTCTTGCCGTGGGAAGAGTATCGTACGGACATCAAACAGGTGCAGTTGCAGGTGTGCTACTACCCGGAAAAAGGCATGGCCCACTGGGGATCGCCAGCCCTCGTGAGTCTGAACTCCGAAAGCCAGCCGATCACGAGCAGCGAGCAGAGGATCGTGCCGGCGGCCTATCCGCCGCCGGCTGCGAAGTAATAGTGAACTGGGCGCGTGAAACTGTGGCAAGCCCAGGGATGAGGTACACCGAATCCCAGGGATTCGGTGTACCTCATCCCTGGGCGTCCACTGGTGCGGGCTAAAGGCGAACATCATTTCTTCTCGAACGCGCGTTCCTGATGCGCCCGCCAGATGCGGATGGTGCCGTCGTTGCCCGCGGAGGCGATGAAGGACTGATCGGCCGCGATCACCACGGCCCGCACCGGTCCCTGATGTCCCGTCAAAGTGAAACGCTCGACCGCGAAATCGAATAGTTTGATGGTCCCATCCCAGCTCGCCGACACGATCAAGCCCTCGCCCACGCCCTGAAACGCCAGGCTGGTGATGCCCTGAACATGCCCGCGGATGTGCCGCAGGCTTTCCTTGCTGTCCACTTTCTGCTTGGGATCATCCTTCTCGACGGGCCAAAACTTGACGGTATGGTCGGCGCCGCCGGTCAAGAGGCCCGAGCCGATGTCGCCATCCCTGGTGGGAAGCGGGACCGGCGCGACCGACTCGATGGACCCCAGGTGCAAATCGCGGCTTGGCCAAACGTCCTTGCGATCGATCTCTGAATAACACAAAAGCCCGTCCTTGCCGCCCGAGACGAAGGCTTTGCCGTCGTAAAGGAAACAGAGGCAGCGGACTTCATCCTTGTGGCCGCGATAGGTTTCGAGTTCCTTGCCAAGGGCGGCGTTCCAGAGCCTGACTGCCCCCTCCGTGCTGCCGGCCAAAAGGATGTTCGCCCGGTCGTCGGACGGATGAAACGCGAGGCAGGTGACGCCTTCCTTACGCTCGCGCAAGGTATGCAGTAGCTTGGGTTGGAAGTCCTCCTTCTTTTCGTCGTGGTCGATCTGCCAGATTTTGACCTCGCCCTGGTTCTTGGCGTCACGCGTGGAGACGGCCAGCAGCAGCTTGTCCTTGTCCTTGGGGTTGGAGAAGGCAACCGCGGTGACCGCGCCGGTATGCGCCGGGAGTGTCAGCAACGGCCGTCCGTCTTTGGGGTCCCACAGCTTGACCGAGCCATCGCGCGCCCCGGAGGCAAGCAGCGTGTTTTTCTTGTTGAGGGCGAGGCACTGCACCCAGTCGGCATGGGCCTGGAGAACGTCGGGGCCGGAGGATTGCTCCGGGTTCCAGATTTTTACGATGCCCTCGTAATCGCCGGACGCCAGGGTCTTCTTGGCGAAGGCAAGAGCGCGAATACCGCCCAGATGGCCAATCCAGCGGTGCTGCTGATTTTGCGTCTGCACATCCCACAGGCGAATGATGAAGTCCTTGCCGCCGGATGCGATCGACTTGCTGTCGGGGCTGAATGCAAGCGAGAGTACGCCATTGCCATGCTGAATGGCAGCGGAGGTTTCCTTGAGATCGGTGACGTTCCAGAAACGGATCATACCCAATTCGGCATCGAGCTTGGTTTCGACTCCGCCCGTGGCGATCGTCTTGCCGTCCGACGAGACAGACAGGGCCGCGATCGATTGATACGCCGTCGTCTGCACGTCGAGTTTTTTGCCCGCGTTGAAGTCCCATGACACGAGTTTGCCATCGGCGCCGGCGCTGACGAGCATCTTGTCATTGTTGGCAAATGTGAGCCCAGTGATCGCGCCGGTATCGTCTTTTTCGGTCAGGTTTTTCCCGGCGCCGGTCGAAGGGTCCCAGAGGAAGATCGCCTTGTCGGCGCCGCCGGAGGCCAGCATGTTCGCATTCTTGGCATAGCAAAGGGCCAGCACGGCATCGCGGTGGCCCTTGAGCGTCTTGGTTTCCTTGGTGATCGTGACGAAGTCGGTCTTGAGCTTGCTGACGTCCCAGAGACGGATGATCTTGTCGGCGCCAGCGGAGGCGAGCGTCGTGCCATCGGGGGCAAAGGCAACCGCGTTGATGGCGGATTTCGGCCCGGTAATGAGCGCCAACGATTCGCCCCTGGCGAGGTTCCAGATGCGGATGGTGCCGTCGACACTGCCGGACGCCGCCCATTGGCCATCGGGCGAGATCGCGATCGAATTGACCGCGCCCAGGTGCCCCTGGAAGAGGTGCCGTTCACTGTTGAGATGGCGCCACAAGTACTTCCACTCGAAGCCGCGGATGTCCTTGGGGCCATCGTCCTTGCCATCCTCCTTGCGGTTTTCGGCAAAGGAGACCATCGCCGGTTGCGACAAAAGGAGTTGCCGGGCACGTAGCGCGTTCTCGGAGCGGAGGGCCTGCTCGGCGAGGGCGAGCTGTCCAAGATAGAGCGGACGTCGCGGCAGATCCTGGGCCGCCTTCAGGTCTGCCTTGTGTTCTTTCTTGAGGTCGGTGATGTACTTGCCGGCCTTCTCCTCCCAGGCTCTGAGTTCCGTCGCGTTGCCGAAGTAATTGCGCGTGACCCAAAAACTCAAGGCGGCGCCGAGGAAGAGCAGCGGGATCATGATCCACAGGACGTCGATCACCTTCGTCCGCACATACGCGTTTTTTTCGCGCTCGGCGTCGATCTTCTGCCCCAGCCTGGCCAGGCTGTCCTGCGCCAGGCTGACGTAAAGGCCGTTCTTCCCTGCGATCAAGAGTTGCTGGATTTCGAAGAGTCCTTGCTGCTCTGCGGCGGTGTTGACCGTCATCTCGACCGGCTCGGCGGCGGCTTGCCAGTAGCTTGGCAGGTTTTCCGCAGGCATCAAGTCGCGGCTCAGAGTGCCGTCGGCGTGCTTGGTGTAGAGCTTGCCGATCAATCCCTTGAGGGCGGCCCGCGTACTCTTGGTCACGGGGAGACGCTCGAGCGTGAGATCGAGATACTTCGCGATTGCTTCCTTGATGCCGCCGATGTCCTTGAGGTCGGCGGCGTGGAGCATGTCCTGTTTTTTCTCGAGCACTTGCCGGTCGTAGAGGAGCGCCCCGACGGCCTGGAGAATCGGGAGTGGGCTCTGTTGCTCGGCAATCGACACATCGATCGCCTGGGAGACGATTTGCTGCGCGAGCCCCGCCTCGAAGTCAAAGCCGTACTTCTGATGGGGGACTTCGTCGCTGTAGGGAGCCGCTTCGCGGCTCGTCGGCCACAACAGGGCGTCCACCATCTCGGCTTCGGTCAGGGGACGAAGTTCGAAGGTTCGGTAGGCTCCCGGGCAACCCTCGGGCCACAAGCTCAAGAATTGCCCGAGCGCTTGCGAGCGAATGGTGTAAACAACCTTGCATCGCGGCGCGACGTGTGCCAGGTGAGCCAGCATCTCGATGGCTTTCCGGCGGCGTGCTTGCTCCTGCATCGTGTGCACCAGAGTCAGCAGCTCTTCGCCCTGATCGACGATGAGGACCAGCTCAAACGGCAGCGAGCGCGTTACCGCATCGAGGACCTTGCCGAGAAACTCCTTGTCGTCGCGCAGGGCGATCCATAACTCGCGTGCTTCGATCGTGCTTGGCGCGGATTCGCCGTCATCGGCCTCTTCGCCTGGCGTGGCCGCCGATGTTTGAATGCCCGTGCTTGCCGCAGGCATTGGCTGGCCCGTGACCGTCTGTTGCAGAAGCGCGGGCAGGTTCACGGTAACTTGCGTGCCGGCCGGCGTTGTGTAGGTCAAGGGCTGGGCGCAGAACGCCGTCAACGCATCCGCGAATTGGCCGGCGAGATCGCTGGTGGCGCGCAGCAGCAGGACCGGATAGTCACGCTCGGAGGTTGCCGTATCAATCGGCGAGCGATCGCGCAGGACGGCAAAGCCGACGGCCTCCTGTTCGAGATAGGGGATTAGCCCGGCCTGCAGAAAAGAGGTCTTGCCGACGGCGGGCGAGCCGTGCAAGAGCAGGCTGGCCGCATCGGCCCGGTCCGTGACGAGGGCGGCGCGGATGGTGTCTTCCTCGCGACCAAAGAACAGCGTGCGGTCGGCTGCGTCAAAGGCGGCAAAGGGGCGATAGGGCCGCAGCGGGAGTGGGTAGGTTTCTGGAACCCCCTCGGCCTGCGGCGCATCGGTCGCCCCATCGCTGATAGCCCGTACTTGCAGCGGGCAGAAGGCGCTCAGCGTCAGGGCCGGGCCGCCTTGCTGGCGCAGCGCCAGAAGGATGTCGCCGAGATTCTGCTGGCCTGCCTGGAACTGCTTGGCGAGCCTATGGCCAAGAGGGAACACCTCCGCTGCTGTCAGCAGCGTTTCATTGGCGATCAACCCGCTGAACGAGGCGCTGGCGGCGCCGAGCAGCGTTTGCCAGCTCGCTTGGTCGGCCTGGACGCCGACGCCCATCAGGATCACGAGCGGGTCGGGGCTGCCTTCCTTGGCCTCGTCCATCCACGCCTTGAGGTCGCTCATCGAGAACGAATCAGCGCCAACGTGCAACCTGCCGCCGGCGAATCGTGTCAGGAGCAAAAGGACATCGGGAACGCGTTTCTTGAGCTCGTCGCTGACCGAGGCGATGTCGTGCAGGAGTTGGCCTTCGTTCCGCAGTTCCGTCATGGCTTGCCGCGCGGCGTCCGGTAGTTGCTCCGTCAAGGCGAGATCGGCGAGGCAACGCAGCGTCGGGTCAAGGAACGCGGGATTGGCACGGAGCGCGTTGACGCGCCTGCTTGCGCCAAGTGGGAATCGAGCGCCCCAGAATCGCTGCCATGCGTCGCCGGCGGGGAGTTCTTCAATCAGAAGATTCCACGGGATTCGACTCGGGGCGTCACTGAGAAACTCCAGCCGTTCGACAGCGTTCGATTGCACCAAGGGGCGCAGCCAGGCTTCGACCGCGCGCGCCGAACCGGCATCCGCGGCGTGCTGCCGAAAGACGGCGCGGTAGAGTTGATGGCCAAGTTGCGCCACCTCCGGCCGGGACCCTTGAGCGAGCTTGGCGTGAAGCTGATTGGCGAGTTGCAGCAGGGCGGTGCGTTCGCGTCCTTCCAGATGATAGGGCTCGAAGGAGGCTGCTCCTTCCGACCAGAGAAACGAGATTCGATCCGCCCGGTGCAAGACTTGACAGACGATACGCGCCACCGTTACCTCCTGGGGTCCGCAGGCCAACCGTAGGACCGATTTTCAAGCCATCAGAAAAGAACGGACGGATTGCAAATCCGCCCCACGGGGTCATTGTTGCTGCCTATATCGGTCGCACCGAGGGTTCGGCGGGTGCTGGGAATGCGGAACGCGTGCGCGACCGAGGCTCCGTGTTGGTTTATGTACTAAACTCCTGATAGGGAAGTTGCATTCCAGGATCATTTAGCCGCGGAGCATGCCCCGCGCGGGCCCAATAGGATGACCGTGACACCGTACGCTCCCCATCTCGAAACCCTCGTTGAATCCAGCCATCCGAACGGCGGCTGGGGCTATTCGCCCGGCCAACCGCCTCAGCTTGAACCGAGCTGTCTAGGCTTGCTTGCCCTGGAATTGGAGCCGGTGCGGTACGCGCAGCAAATCGAGAAGACGCGCAGCTTCATCGCCCAAAATGCCGACGACGACGGCAGCTATCGCCCGCTCCATGGCCGCGCCGAAGCGATTTGGCCCACGTCGCTCGTTCTATTCGTCAAGGCGGCGCTTGGCCTGACGGGTCCGGAACTGGAGCGGACCGCGGCGTATCTTCTCGCCACGCGCGGAAGGGTTCCCGATCAGCCCGAGGCGGGCGAGCTGCACGACATCGATCTCAATCTCGTCGGCTGGCCCTGGGCGGAGAGGAACTTCTCCTGGGTCGAGCCGACCGCCTGGGCATGTCTCGCGTTGCGCTTCGTCGGCCAGGCCAATCATCCTCGCGTCGAGGAAGGTCTGCGCATGTTGCTCGATCGTGCCATGGATGACGGCGGCATCAACTACGGCAATCGCCTCATCCTCGGCAAGATGACCGACCCGATCCCTGGCCCAACCGCCATGATGCTGCTGGCCCTGCAAGGCGACGCGCACCCGCGTGTCGCAGCCGCCGTGCAGTATCTCCTCTCACAGATTAACACCGAGGACATTGAGCACTTGTGTTGGTCGAAAATCGCGCTCGATCTGTATCGCCACCGGCTGGGCGTGAATGAAGCGTTGCAAGCGATCGACAGCCACATCCTGGCAGCCAACGCAAAGCGTCGACAAACGGGTTGGCTGAAACCGAACTGCTACCGGCAGGCGCTGATGGTGCTGGCGCTCGGCGTGGAGACGCGCAACTTTTTCCGCATGGCTGCTCAAGGCTGGGAGGGCGAGGCTCCTGCCGAGCCTAGAGCCATCGGCTCGGCAGGAGCCTCGCCCTCCCGGTCGCCGTCTTTTTTCGCGCGAGCGGGCTCTTGGTATCGCCGCCTGCTATTGAAAGGCGCGAGCCTGCTCCGGGCCATGCCGGCCAATTCATCCGTCCACATTGCGAGGGCCGACCGCTACGACATCGACCTGGTTAGCATCCTGCAAAAACAGTTCGAGCATTTTCGCGCGACGGTTCCGCTCAAGGACAAACGAGTCGTCCTCAAGCCCAACCTCGTCGAATGGCATCGCGACAAGGTAATCAACACCGATCCGCGCGTGGTCGGCGCCGTCATCGAATTGTGCAAGCGTGAAGGGGCGGCCGAGATCATCGTCGCGGAAGGGCCGGGGCACTGGCGCAACGTCGAGTATCTCGTCGCCGAAAGCGGATTGGGCGAGGTGCTCAAACAGCACCAGATTCCGTTCGTCGATATCAATCACGACGAGCCTATCAAGTCGCCGAACATGGGGCAGTTGACCGGCCTTGAGTGCCTTTACCTGTCGCGCACCATCGCCGCTGCGGACGTCGTGATCTCGTTGCCGAAGCTCAAGACGCACCATTGGGCCGGCGCCACGCTGTCGCTCAAGAATCTCTTCGGCACCTTGCCCGGCATCTACTATGGTTGGCCGAAGAACGAGCTGCACTGGCGAGGCATCGACAACAGTATCGTCGATATCGCCCTGACGCGCACGCCGGAGTTGGCAATCGTCGACGGCATCATCGGCATGGAAGGCGACGGCCCCCTCAACGGCGTCGCGAAACCGTTTGGTGCCCTCATCATGGGCCACGATCTTGTCGCCGTCGATGCGACCTGCTGCCGGCTCATGATGCTCGATCCGGACAAAATCGGTTATCTCGTGCTGGGCGCGATGAAGAGGCTCGGCCGCATGAAGGAAGCGGAGATTTCGCAACTCGGCGAGGCGATCGCATCATTGGCGCAGCCGTTCGAGACGGTGCCGCATCTGGAGGCGTTGAGGGTGCGGCAGTCGGCTTGATCGGTAGGAAATGACTTGCCTTGCGCTTGCGAGTTTCACACACACCGACACACCTCTCCCGCGGCAGGACCCGCATAAAAATGGCTTGCATTGCGCCTGCGAGTTTTACACACACCCTCATCATGATACGGCCGCCCCGATTTCGTGCTGGAGCAGTTGGCATACCAGAGCCGCTTCATAAGTCTGTTGCCATCAATGCGCTACAACTTGCCCTTCATCGAAATGCCGGCATGGTTCGATGCAAGGTAACAATTCGTTTCGGCCCGCGAAGACGGGTGGTAAACGAATTTTTTCTCTGTAAACCATTGCAACATAACGCGTAACGTAAATGCGTTTACGGAGGTGCTGCGACATCCACCCCCGCAAACGAATTCCACGGCTAATGGCGATCGATCCGAAAAAAAAAACCTCAGTTTTTTGAGGGGTCCGCGAAAAATTCGTTTCAACCTCGTTTCCACAGCCCGTTTGTTACCTTGCCACGGTCACTTTTGAACCATGCCGAAATGCCGATTCGCCTAGGTGACGGGAACCAACGAGCTTTGAATCGCCCGCAGCGATCCTGCATGCAATTTGCTTAATGCACACGCCAGAGTTGCTAAAATCGAGAGGCACACGCTGGCGGCTCACTCCCTTGACGGACGCGCACAGCAAGAAATGGGAGAACCACGAAGCGGCGATGGCTTCCTCCTTCGCCTATTACAACTTCTCCCGGGTTCATGGCACGCTGAAATCGATCCCGGCGAAAGCGGCGGAGCTGACGGCGGAAACGTGGAGCTTGGATCGCTTGCTTCAAGAGGCAGGGCTGGTGTAGAATATCCCGGGCGGGACCTCCGGGCCATTATGAGATTGGCGAGGGATTTCCGATGGCAATGAAAAAATGCTACTTCATCTACGGTAGTATCTTCGCCTCTCTGATCTTGCTTGCAATTGGCGCGCTCGCATTCCTACCAAAACCAGACGTAAGTGAAGCCACCTTTAGCCGTATCAAAGACGGTATGACCATGAAGGAGGTCGAAGTAATCATGGGCAGACCATCAATTGAGCCGATTCGTTTCGGACATAATGAGATGCTCATAACAAGAGTCGAATGGAAGGGAAGTGATGATGATGGAGACGACGTTCTCATCGTCGTTGAGTTTTCTTGCCAATCTGGGCACGAAAGAGTGCATACGAGTGTTCGCAGTATAGTCGAACCAGATCCCCTGTCGCCATTGGACAAATTGCGGCATTTATTTTCGGACGTGTTTTAGTCGCAGCGCAAAACTAGGACACTACCGGAAATCCAATGATCCCGCAATGCAACGATGATGGCTACTTACCGGCGGGGATTCATCGTGCCACGTTGGAGGAAGTCGCGGCGCGATTCGGCCAGGAATCTGAACTTCGGCAGGCGCAGATAGAATCCGTGCGCTGGCTCGTTGATTTGGCGTGGCGTGCGGGGGCACAGCGGATCGTTGTCAACGGCAGTTTTGTCACGGACAAACTGGAGCCGAACGACGTGGACTGTGTTTTGTTGATCGGCGCCGATTTCCCGCGCGATGCGGCGGCGGAAGCAGAATTGCTTGCCGGGCTGCCATTCATGAACCTGGAGTTGGTGGATCCCGAAGGCTTCCAACAATTCACCGAAAGAACCTTTGCGACCGACCGAGATATGGTACCCAAGGGAATGGTGGAGGTTTCCCCATGAGCATCGAAAACCGACGGCAGTTGGAGAATACACGGACGAAACTCCAGGAACTGGAGCAACTCTACGCAAAGATCCAGCATGGCTCAGCGACCAATGAACATGTTCGCGAGCTGACGTCACGCTCCCTCAAAAAACGGATCAATCAATTTCATGAGGAAATCACCCGTTTTGAAGCCCGTGTCAGTTCGTCCGCGCAGGAGGATTGATGGGCAGCAGGCGGCGAGGTTCCCTGAATCGCTGGACGTCACCTCGCCACCTCCTTCAGCAACTCCAACCACGCCACCATGATTGCGCGTGACGCATTCACTTCGAGGTAGCTCGACCGCGCCCGCCAGGTTTCGTAGCCGCCGAGGGCGTGATGTTCTGGCGTCGGCAGGTAGCCGTTGTAGCCGTTGGCGAGTGAGATCGTGAAGGTGTGCTTCAGCGGGCTTTTCTGTTTAATCTCCAGGCCAATCTCGACGAAGGTCTCGCACGGATTGGCGACGATGCCGAGGTCGCCGATGCGGATCGCCTGCAGGATCACTTTCACCTTGGGCGAATACTTGGCCATCAGCACGGTTTCGCGCGCATAGATCTCCGGCATCTTCGTGAGCGGCTTGCCTTTCATCTGGTCGAGGCGGTCCATCGCTGTGCGCAGTTCCTGTTCGGATGGTCGGCGCACGCCGAGCTCGATTTCCTTTTGCGCCATTTTGAGCGGCGCCCAGTCGTGATGCTTGGTCTTCTTGTAGGCATCGAAGGCAGCGATGGCGACGGCTTCGGACACGACGCGGGCCTGCTCGCCTTGCTGTCGCTTGCCGGGGCCGGCTTTGCCGTAGTTGACGTTGTTGACGTCGCCGCTGGTGCCGTTGGACAGGATGCCGACGAAGCCCTTGTCGGCATCGAGGAGCGTTTTCATGCGTTCGGCGAACATCGCAAAATAATCGGCCGACAACTCGGGGACCCCGCCGACGTAGTGGAGGGAATAGTTGGCGAGAAACGCGATCGGTTTGCCAGCGTTCGATTGCACGGAGAGAAACGAGACATCGGGATCGGTCGGCCCGGCGGGTTCGATGAGATCGGGATGCAGATAGCCGGGGTTCATCCTGACCTTGTCGGTCGATTTGCCGAAGGGATCCATCGCGAGCGCCGAGCCAGGCTTGAACTTCCAGCGGCGGTTGAAGATCTGGTCGGGTTCCTTGCCGACGCCCCAGCCGATCTTGGCGGGCGTGAGTTGACCATGCGCCTTGGCGATGCCGGCAGCGATCTTCCCGGCGAGGAACTTTTGATACGCTTCGTCCGGCTCGCTCTGAAAGACGCCGCTGACGGTCGGCGCGGTGTGCGTGTGGGTCGCCGAGATGAGGATGCGCTCGGGCGGAATCCCGGTTGCCTTTGCCGCGAGCCGTTTGGCGGGATCGGTGACTTCGCGTGGAATCATGCAGATGTCGCACACGACCAGGGCGATCTTGGCGGTGCCGTCATCGAGCACGAGGCAGCGCGCGTGCAGCCGATCGTGCACTTTGGTCGCAAGCCGATCGCTCATGCCGCCGTTGACGGAGATGGGAAACTTGGTCGGCGTGATGTCTTGAGCGTATGCGCCGGCGCAGAATTTCTTCGCGGGCTCCTGCGCCGGCGACGATGTCACGGCGGCCAGGATCAGACCAATGATCACGAGCCATTGCGAGCGGCGAAACATGGAGAGCCTCCTCACGCGGATCAATCGGGTCAGAATCGTTGGGGATATCGTAAGCGAGTTTTGCATAGACGCAAGCGCCCTTCCATCAGATTGAGGTGGTGAAACGATGGGGAAAGAAAAACTGGAAGAGATCTTGACGGGCCGAAGGCGGTACGGTAATTATGTACACGTAAACAAATGTCACCTTATGGAATTTCCGCCAGCCATTTTCCAGCATTGAGGCCTAACGCCATGGAAGCAGTCGATATTCAATTGGCGTCCGAGAAAACGTCGTACCCGGATCCGCACGCTCAATGTCCGATGTGTGGGGGTCGCCTGATCGAGCGGGGCCGGGAGAGCAGTTGCTGTCAGTGTTTCTTCAGGATACGCGAGGGATGCGAAGGCGATCAGGAGCCGGACGGGTAGGCCCGCGTCTTCGTTTAGCATTCGCATTGCGTAGAGTAAACGCTAAACGAAGATTCAGGGGCCAATGCGCTCGTTGGGAATCGAACCCAAGACCCCAGCATTAAAAGTGCCGTGCTCTACCAGCTGAGCTACGAGCGCGATCTAGGTTTTTACCGTGCTTTCTTGACTTTGATTGCCTCCCTGGTAAGATAACGACACCCGATACGACACCCGGTCCAAGAAAACGGCTGCCCGCTTCAACAGGCAGCCGGGTGTCACGGTGAACACTTCTTGTCAAAGGAGCAATCACCATGACAGAGAGAAATTCTACCGCGCCTCGCCGTCGACGTAAACCCGTTAAGCCTAAGAAACCAGATAAAACATATCCGCTGTTTGCGCACAATAACGGCCAATGGTGCAAGAAAGTCCGGCAGAAGCTGCATTTTTTCGGTGTCTGGGCGGATCCGCAAAATGCCCTGGAACGCTGGCTCGACGAGAAAGATGATCTTCTCGCCGGTCGGGTTCCACGATCACGACACCTGGACGATGCCCCAGCGCTACGTGATTTGGTCAACCAGTTTCTCACCACGAAAAGCGCGTTGCGCGAAAACGGCGAACTGTCTATCCACACCTGGAACGCCTACCACGACATCTGCGAACGGGTGGTGGAGGCGTTCGGGCGTGATCGGTTGCTCACGGATTTGCTGCCCGAAGATTTTGAACATCTGCGTACCAGATGGGCGAGGACATGGGGACCGGTCCGACTGGGGAGCGAGATCAACAGAACGCGGGTCGTGTTCAACTATGCCTACAAGAATGGACTGATTGACAAGCCAATGCGGTTCGGTGAAGGATTCCGAAGGCCGTCACAAAAAACACTCCGCCTGGCTCGCGCGGAGAAAGGTCCGAAGATGTTTGAGGCCGACGAACTGCGGCGTATGATCGACTCGGCTGGAGTGCCGATGAGGGCGATGCTGCTGCTGGCGATCAACGCGGCGCTGGGAAACAATGACGTCGCCCAGCTGCCAACGACGGCCTTAGACCATGAGCGCGGATGGCTGACCTTCCCGCGTCCGAAAACCGGTATCATGCGGCGCTGTCCGCTCTGGCCGGTAACGGTCCAGGCGTTGCGGGATTGGCTCACCCAGCGACCGGCACCGAAGAAGCCGGAAGACGCCGACCTCGTGTTCCTTACGAAGCGTGGCAACGGTTGGTCGAAGAATGCAGCCGATCGACCGGTAACCCACGAATGCCGCAAGCTGCTCGACCGGTTGGAAATCAAGGGCAGCCGAAACTTCTACGCGATCCGTCACACCTTCGAGACCATCGGCGGCGAAAGCCGTGATCAAGTTGCCGTCGATGCGATCATGGGACATGTCGATGCAAGCATGGCCGCACACTACCGCGAGCGCATCAGCGACGAGCGGCTATTAGCTGTGACGGAGCATGTCCGCCGTTGGCTGTTCGCGGTAGGTGACAAGAAACGAGCGAAGAAACAGGTCGCCAACCGCAGTTGAAGCCGCAGCGGTGGGTAGGCAATCAATTGGACTTGAAAATCCCGGACCGTGAATCGCGTGAGGGTCCTCAATAAAATGGCCGAGCGGCCCATGGAGGAAGTCGCTGTTGTTCTTTGCAGCACGGTCAGCGAACGGGACATAGAAGGAGAGAAAATGCCGCCGCGGCACGAAGAATCTTTTGATGGTCGCACCTATCGGACGGTTTTGGTAAATAGCATTTTGAAGCTGCAAGAAAGCG
Organism: Gemmataceae bacterium; assembly: GCA_009692065.1. Classification (GTDB taxonomy): domain Bacteria; phylum Planctomycetota; class Planctomycetia; order Gemmatales; family Gemmataceae; genus SIAQ01. Next base: position 5,801 of record SHZY01000038.1, on the reverse strand, counting down.
CCCCGAGCTTCGCCGGCGAAATAACCAAGTTGTGGTCAAAAAACAATCGTTCTTTTCATGTGATCGACCCCTGGCCCAAGTTGAGGGAGGTACTGCTAACCGACCAGGATTCCTCCGATAAAGATGCTGCGATTCAATTCCTGTTCGACGTCGCGAGTGTTCGATATTCGTGCCCGCCACACGATCTCCTAACGATAGCAAAGGACCGGAATGCCAGAGCCCGCCTTGCTGCTTTTACCTATCGGGCGTTCAGCTCCTTGACCGGCATAGCTGAGGCTGTGATTGTTCTTGAAGTAGGGATGACGGACTTCTATCCGCAGGCGTTGCGGGCCTTGAAATTGCTGCGTGAGCCGGCCCAAGTCGCCGCAGGCGAGCGCCATTACATCTTCGATCCGACCTGGGGCGGTCTTACCTATTTCGGAAAGGACCGGACTTCCACAGGGGCGGTCAAGGCGAACCGAATCTCACTGGACCGGAACCTGGACAAGGCCCAGGGCGATTACCCGTTCTGGCTGTTCGAGGATCTGACTCGGCGCGAGAGTGCCACGCTTCTCTTTCGCGGGTTCAATTTGACCGGGAGCGACGAGCTGGAAGTGGCGTTGAACGGCAAAGCCATTCCAGTGGACGCTCTCAAACACATCGGCCGCGGCCTTGCGGAGCAAGGCCGCATCGATTTCCGCAAGGCAGGGGAACCGAAATTCGCCACCCGCTGGTTTGAGCTGAGTCCCACCCTGGTGGTATGGGGCCAGAACAACCTGAGCGTCGCCCTCAAGAAAGGGGATCCGAAGGCTACTGGTCCCATTGTGATCGATGAAGTCGAGGTGTTCGTGCAACCGTGACATACGCAATTGTTCGCAACCAAATACCCGTAGGGCATCGACAACCTCCACGCCACCGACCGCGAAGGCCGGCCGTTCCATCTGCTGGAAGAGGGCAGGCCGCTCACCGAACTGTTTTAGATGGTCCTGTTTGCTTGCTACTTTTGCCTTGGAACGGACCGCCCCTTCTGATCTGACGCTTAACCCAAGAGGTGTCCCATGCTCCGGATGCTCGGCAACCCACGGCGTTTCTGTGACGGCGTCACCCGGCGGGAGGCGTTGACCATCGGCGCCCTGTCCGTGCTCGGTGGCTCGCTCAATCTTCCCAACCTGCTCGCCCTGGAGGAACGCCGGCCTGCGAACGCCCGACCGGGCAAGGCGAAGAGTGTCCTGGTGCTCTACCTGCATGGCGGGGCGCCGACGCAGGACATGTTCGATCTGAAGCCCGCGGCGCCGGTCGGGATTCGCGGCGAGTTTCGGCCCATCGCCACCAATGTCACCGGGATCCAGATCTGCGAGCACCTGCCGCTCACCGCCCGCTGGATGCATCGCTGCGCCCTGGTGCGCTCGGTCAATCACCGGGCCGGCTGCCATAATACGTTGCCGAGCTTCACCGGCAGCGAGCAGCAGGTTGACATCAATGAACCGGTGCCGCGCGATTCGTTCCCGCCGGGGATGGGCGCGATCTGCGAGTACCTCAAGCCGGCGCACCTCAACATCCCCCACTACGTCGCTTTGCCCAGCTACCTTGCCTGGGGCTACGCGATCAAGCGACCCGGACCCTGGGGCGGATTCCTCGGCAAGCGCTACGATCCGTTGTGCAGCGAAATCAACCCGCACATCGACCCGAATCCACCGGCCGGCATGATGCCGATGTGGCTCGGTTCCCCCGTGCTCGCCGATAGCACGCTCGCCCCGGAAATGACCATCGACAGGCTCGAAACTCGCCGCAGTCTCGTGCAGCAGCTCGACGGCCTGGATCGGCAAGTGAACGCCCGAGCTGCAGCCGGTGACTTCGACCGCATTCGCGCGCGTGCCTATAACCTGTTGACCGGGTCGCGTTTGAAAGTCGCCTTCAATCTGAACGCCGAGGACGAGCGAGTGCGCGACCGCTACGGCCGGCACGCGTTCGGCTCGAGCGCGCTCCTGGGCAGACGGCTGATCGAGGCCGGGGTCCGCTTTGTGGATGTCTACTGGGATGGATATACTTCACGCGTGCCCGATCGCAACCTCGACCCGTACTGGGACACACACGACAACAACTTCGAGCGGCTCAAGCGAGTCAACCTGCCCTATCTCGATCAGACCTTCGATGCCTTGATGGGTGATCTGGATCAGCGCGGCCTGCTCGACGAAACGTTGGTCGTGATGATGAGCGACTTTGGCCGCACGCCGCGCATCAACGCCACTGCGGGCCGCGATCACTGGACTTCGTGCTACTCGGTGCTGCTGGCGGGGGCGGGCATCCGCGGCGGGACCGTGTGCGGCGCCAGCGATGCGAACGCAGCGTATGTCCGGGACCGGCCTATTCGTCCGGCGGACATCTGTGCCACGATCTATCACTGCCTGGGGATCGACCCGGGCATGGAAGTCCACGACCGCGCCGGCCGGCCGGTGCCGATCTCCCATGGCGGCGAGCCGATCCGCGAGATGTTGGCGTGATCAGATAACTCAGGCTCTTCTGGTTGATGCGTGTGAATTCCAATTACCAGAGCCTCGCCTAATCTGGGCCGCACGAGTTCGTAGAGGGTTCCTACCCGAAATGACACCGAGAGAGACTCGGACTCAGCAACATCCATTACTGCAAGCACTTACGGATTTCACCAAAGAGAGTATTGTTACGAAGAGGGTTCCTCTCGGGGAGCTTTCACTCCCGAAGCGAACAAACCCGCCACACGGGTTACCAGAAAACGCCGAGAGCCAACGCGCTCGGCTTTTTTTCGTTTTCCGCCTTTCCCGCAAGGACTTGCGTCAATTCGGCGATGCGGGCGGCGCTCTCTGGTTCGGGCGAGACGTCGCCAAAATCGACTGGAAACGCCAGGGTTCCTCTCGGGGGCCTTGTTTTTGCGCTAAAACTCTCGGAGTCTCTGGTTACCAGGTGGCCCCGAGTTGCCGCACCGAGTTCACCGTGGCACACTGTCACGAGGGAACAACCGAAGCAGCGGTGCCGCAGCTCGGCCGGCAACGGCTCGGGCGGGGTGGCCTTCAGCGCCAGCACCAAGAACTTCTGCAGTTCCCAGTAGGCTTCCTGCGTCGCGTCGTTCTCAAGCTGCTCCGGCACGCCGTAAAGCGACCAGTGCTGCTCGGCGGTCGGCAGATAGATACCGCGGCGATCGACGTCCGATTCCGTATCCGACAGGCCGTAAGCTTGCGAGCCGATGACGCAGCGGTAAATGACGCGCTCGTAGAGGTCGATGTTGGCGCCGACATTGCGCTCGCCGATCTCCCCCTCCTTGAACAGGGCTAGCATCGTGATCTCGCTCGGCTTTAGCGGCACTTCGAGGCCATCCAGGAACCGGATGCGATAGGAATGGTCGTGGTCGATAGGAGCCTTCACGACGACGCCGACGGCGCCGCGCGGATGGACGATCAGGTCGCCGGCACCACGGATGTCCACGAGCGTGACGATCTGCGTGCCGAGGGAGAAAATTAGATTCGGGTGGTGATGCACTCGCTCGGGCATGGTGACACTCTCTTGCGACTATGCTTCGGCGCCGGACCGAGCGCTGTGTCGATCGCAAAAATGACACGGCAGCAGTCTGTCTGGTTCATGCGGGGCCGGCACGGACGAGGCATTCGTTCAGCCTACCGCCAGGCGGGCCATGCGCCGGAGTAGCTTCGCTGGCAATGGTCGCTCCAAACGCCAGGTTATGCTCATCGGCCGACTCCCCGCGTGGCTGACGTATCTCGCCGGCCCCAAAAAAGCAAATGGCGCCGACAAGTCGCCCGCCTTCTTATCCTCTCTCCCGAACAGCAATACCGTGTGGCCGAGCTTCTCGTGGCCGATATAGCGATGCCCCGTCGGTGACTCCGGGGACGTTGTGCTCTGCGACTGCCAATGGAAGAGGTGCTCGTTGATCGCGTAATCCTGGTACATGGTCGTCGGGGAGAAGTGCGTTTCCGTCTTGTTCATCGTGAACAGGAACACGTCCGCCGAAAGTGTGGACAGGTACAGGACTCCCTCGCGCATTTCCTTCTGCTTGCTCCGTGTCCAATGGCCCAGCGCCGCCAAGATTTCGTCCCGGGTGTAGAACGCGTGCAGCGTCAGCGGACAGACGAACGGCAACTGCAGGGCGGGAGGAACCTCATCCACACAGCCGAGCCGATAGCCAAGCAACTCGACGAGTTCCTCGCGAAGGGTCGGGTTAGCGTACAGGCGCTGAAGGCTCTCCGCAGCAGAGGGCGGCAACTTGTCTCGCCCCCAAAGGCACAAATCCAACATTACCAAACGGCGTTCGTCGGCTTCGTTCAACTTGCTTACATCATTGCCATGCTTCAGAAGCAGCAATAGCGATTGAATGTGTTCGGAACTGTTCACGTGCTGGAGGCGATGCAGGCCACGGCCGAGCACCGATTCGTCCGGATCATGGAAATCGTCACGAACACCGGCTTCAACGCATAGACGCGACCAGCAGACTTTGCGGCGATAAATGTCTTCGGGCTGTAGATCGTGGTGCTCCAGGAACTCGGCCAGACTCGGGGGGCGACGAAGGGCTGCTGCCAGATCGGCAATCTCGCGAACCAGTGCCGGCCGAGCATGCCGGATCGCCTGCCGGATGTTCTCCAGGACATGCTGCCGAGCGTATCGCTCCATCTGGATAGTGCAGCCGGCCGGCAAATGGGTAAATCCCTGCTCGACCTGCTCGGCCACCGACCAAAGCGGGTCAGAAAGAAGTGCACGGTAGCGTAGGTCGAAGCGGAAGTTGCGATGGGCTTGTCCGATGAAGTCCAGAACGGTCAGACAGTCCTTGCCATCGTTCAGCCGCAATCCGCGGCCGAGTTGCTGGAGGAAGACCGTCAGGCTCTCCGTCGGCCGTAGAAATAACACGGTATCGACGTCGGGGATGTCGATCCCTTCGTTGTACAGATCGACAACGAACAGAAAGTTGATCTCACGCCGCCGCAGCCGGCCTTGTACTTCCGCCCGGTGCTCCCGGTTCGATTGCCCCGACAAACAATCAGCCTGGACGCCGGCCTGATTGAATTTGGCAGCCATGTACTCGGCGTGCGCAACACTTACGCAGAACCCCAGGCCACACGCCTGCTTTGGGTTGAGAAGGATTTCATGGACCTTGTCGATCACTAGCCCGGCTCGGCGGTCGTTACCGGTGTAGATTCGGTCCAGATCGTCGGTTCGGTAGCCTCCCCGTTGCCATTGCAAACCTCGCAGATCCACTTCGTCGCTCACGCCGAAATATTGAAATGGACAGAGCAGCTTGCGGTTGATGGCATCGGGCAGGCGAATCTGAGCACTGAGGTGGCCACCGAAAAATCCCAGCACGTCCAGTTCGTCGGATCGTTCCGGGGTTGCCGTCAGCCCGAGCAAGACTTGAGGGCGAACGTGATCCAGCAACCGCTGATAGCTCAGCGCCGCCGCGTGGTGGAACTCGTCAACAACCACGTAGGCGAAGTGATCGGCCGGAAACTGCTCGGCCAGTCGCTGTGAGTTGTAGCTCTGAATCGACACGAACAGATGATCGTAAGCCTCGGGTTGGCGTCCGCCGACCAGCAGATCGCCGAAGTTTGCGTCACGAAGCACGGCACGAAATGCGGTTAGGCCTTGCTGAAGCAATTCCTCGCGGTGAGCGACGAACAGCAGCCGTGGCCGCGTTGTCCACTGGCCAAAGGCTTGGCGTCTTCTTCGGCGGACCGATCGAGCAGTGTCTGAAAGAGCGGATCGTTGCGAAGCGTTTGGGCGTCATTGCAATCGGGATAGCCGGCGAGGATTTGGTACACCTGCTGAGTGAAAAGCGTTTCGCCAGA
>SHZY01000190.1 GCA_009692065.1 Gemmataceae bacterium | reverse complement strand
CCACCGGGTCCGCCCATCATGCCGCCCATGCCGCCGTGCATGCCGTCGGGCCGGAGTCCCGTGAAGTCGTTTTTCTGCACGATCGAAAAATCCTGCGCGTTTACACGCGTCGGCCCATGTTTTTCGCCGTTGCGGCGACAACTTACGGCGAAGCTGACGAGCGTCAGGGCCGCGAGGACGTAGAGGATGCGTTTCATGGTACCGTCTCCCAGCGTTGATCAGGGGATGCCAAGCGTCGCTTTCAATTGCTTCTCGGGAACGTACTCCAATGCATTGTTCGCTCTTACACAGCGATAGCCTTCGCTGTACAGTTCGGTTTCAAACGCGAGGATGTCGTCGGAGGCCATCTTGGCTTTCACGTTCACGGTGTAGAATTTCTCGACCTTGATCTTGTTATGGATGGCGCCTGCCTGACGCTTGATCGAATCGAGGAAGCCGTCCAGGTTGCGCCCGTTGGCGTTTGGGAAATCGACGCAATAGGTGTTGAAAAACGTGGTAAGTTGCACCATTTCGTTGTCTTGTTCGACCTTTTGGCCGCGGGCGCGGATGTTGCCGAGCAGGCTCTGCGGGCCTTTTTTGACCGGTTTCGCTCCGCCGTCCTGGTTCGGGTTGGGCGGGGCCTTGGCGAGGGCGTCTTTCTTATCGCCGTCGGGGTTGCCTGCCGGAATATCGCGGTTGCCTCGCTTACAGCCGGCGGCCAGTACCAGAATCATCAGCAACACCAACCAAGCGGATGCGATTCGCATGATGATTCCCCGATCGTGATTTCGCTGTTGTGGCATGGTCTCCCGACCGTGCCACTTGCTTCGACCGCAGGTCTCACTGCGTTTCAGGAGACCTTCGGTCGGGTCCGTGGCACGGTCGGGAGACCGTGCCACAACCTTTGTACCCGTCAATGCGCCATCTCCAGCGCGACCGTCGTCTTTTGGCCCGCACGGATGTACTCTTCCAACTCCGGCCGAAACTTTGCGATCGCGTTCTTCACCGGCCAGCCGGCCCCGTCCGCCAATCCGCAGATCGTCGTGCCGGGCATGATGCCGATCGATTTCGCGACTTCATCCAGGATTTCGAGGTCTTCCTTGCGGCCCTGCCCGTGCCGGATGCGGTCGAGCATCTTCATCATCCAGCCGGTTCCTTCGCGGCACGGCGTGCATTGGCCGCAGGACTCGTGGGCAAAAAATCTACAGATATTATAGAGAACATCGACGATGCTGGTGGTCTCGTCAAACACGGTGACGGCCGCGGTTCCAAGGCCCAAACAGCCGACTTTGCCGGGGCCGTTGAAATCGAGCGGCGTATCGAATTCGGCCTCGGTCATCATCCCCATGCTGATGCCGCCTGGTATGCAGCCCTTCGCCTTGCGTCCCTTCCAGACGCCGCCGCCGTGCCTGTCCACTAGCTCGCGGACGGTGATGCCGAGCGGCAACTCGACGCAGCACGGCGTGTTGACGTGCCCACTGATGCAATAGAGCTTCGGCCCATAGCTGCCGGCGTCGCGCGGGTTCTTCGGATCGGGCGGGATGCCGATCGTTTTGAACCAGTCGGCCCCGCGATCAATGACGTGCGTGACGCAGGCCAGCGTCTCGATGTTGTTGACCACCGTCGGCTTGCGAAACGCGCCTTCGACGGCGGGGAACGGCGGCTTGATCCGCGGCCAACCGCGCTTGCCTTCGAGACTCTCGATGAGGCCAGTCTCTTCGCCGCAGATGTACGCGCCGGCCCCGCGATGCAGATAGACCTCCAGCGAGAAATCTTTGCCGAGGATATTTTTGCCGAGCAGGTTGTTGGCGTAGAGTTCGTCGATCGCTTTCTGCATGTTGCGATAGGCGACGCCGTATTCGTAGCGAAGGTAGACGTAGGCGACGCTCGCCTTGGTCGCATAAGAGGCGAGCAGGATACCTTCGAGCACCTGGTGCGGGTCGTGCTCCATCAGGATGCGATTGTTGAACGTACATGGCTCCGATTCGTCGGCGTTGACGCAGAGATAAATCGGCCCGGGATGGTCCTTCGGCAGAAACGTCCACTTGACGCCACAGGGGAAGCCTGCGCCGCCGCGGCCACGCAAGCCGGAGTTCTTGACGACGTCGATGACCTGCGCCGGCGTCATCTCGTTGAGCGCTTTGGTGACGCCGCGATAACCGCCGTCGGCGCGATAGGCGTCGAGCCAGGGGTTGGCCTTGGCGTTGATGCGTTTCAATAAGACTGGTTCGAAATCGGGCATTGGTATTTCCCCGTTTAGCGCCCGCGCGATTTGGCGCGACGCGCGGGCGCTAAACGAATTCAATCAGGACAACTCACCAATCAATGCGTCCACCTTCTCCGCCGTCACGCAATGCCGATGCTCGTCATTCACCATCACCGCCGGCGCTCCCTCGCAAGCTCCCAAGCATTCCGCGAATTCGAGCGTGATCTTGCCGTCCTTCGTGGTGCCGCCTGGCTCGACGTGTAGCTTCTCGCAGAACGTCTCCAGGAGCGCATCGCCGCCGCGCAGGCCGCACGCCAAACTGCGGCAAACCCACAGCCGCGTTTGCCCGAGCGGGGCGTTTTCCTCGCGAAAGAACTGGTAGAACGTCATCGTATCGTGAACCTGGGCCGGGCTCAGATCGAGCATCTCGGCAATCTCGCGAATCGCCTCATGCGACACGCAGCGCATGGCGTCATGGACGATATGCAGCGCCGGCAACGTCACCGCTTGCTTGCTGGGATAGCGCGGGATGTACGCCAGGATTTGTTGCCGGAGGTCTTCGGACAAGTACGCCATGGATTTTCCCGTCTTCGTTTAGCGCCCGCAGTGCGCCACGCGTTCGCATGGCGCGCTGCGGGCGCTAAACGAATTCATTCACCGATCCAACTCCGCCGCGATAATACTCAAACTCCCCAGCACCGCCACCACGTCGCTGATCTGATGCCCTTCGATCAGATACGGAAACGTCGCAAAATGGATGAACGACGGCGGCCGCGTGCGTGCGCGGTACGCCACCCCCGTGCCATCGCTGACGATGTAGAAGCCCAGCTCGCCGTTGGGCGATTCGATGGCGCCGTACACCTCCTCGACCGGCGGCGTCCATTGGCGGTTCGGCATCACCAGCTCGAAGTGCTGGATCATGCTCTCGATCGAGCGATACACCGCCTGCTGCTCCGGGAACACCGCCTTGCCTTCGACATCGACGTTGACCGGCCCGGCCGGCAGATTCTCGATCGCTGCGTCGATGATCTTCAGGCTCTCACGCATCTCCTCCATGCGCACGGTGTAGCGAGCGTAGCAATCACCCTCCGAGGCGCAGATCACTTGGAACGCGTTCTGGAGGTCGCCATACGCCAGGTACGGCTCATCCTTGCGCAGATCGCGCACCACGCCGCTCGCCCGCGCGATCGGGCCGGTGCAGCTCAGGTCGATCGCCAACTCCTTCGACAGGACGCCGATCCCCTGCGTACGATCCAGAAAGATGCGATTGCGATTGAGCAGTCGGCACATGTCGGCATGCGTCTTCGGGAACTCCTTCACGAACGTGCGCACCTTGCGGATGAAGTCCTCCGTGACATCGAATAGCAAACCGCCTACGCGCGTATAGCTCGGATGGAAACGCTGGCCGGAGATCGTCTCGTAGATGTCGTAGATGACCTCACGCTGCTGAAAGCCATAAAGGAACGCGGTGAACGCGCCGAGATCGAGGGCTTGCGCGCCGGCGGCGAGCAGATGATCGCTGATGCGGGCCAGCTCGCCCAGGATGGTGCGGATGTACTTGCAGCGCGGCGTCAGCTCGATGCCCATCAGCTTTTCGACCACATGATGCCAGGCGATCTCGTTCATGATCGGCGAGATGTAGTTCATGCGATCGACGATGGTGACGTACTGATTGAAGTCGAGATCCTCGCCGAGCTTTTCGAAGCCGCTGTGCAAGAAGCCGATGTCGGGGACCGCCTTGATGACCGTTTCACCGTCGAGCGTGAGGATAAGGCGCAAGGTCGTGTGCGTGGCGGGGTGCTGCGGACCGAAGTTGAGGGTCCACAGGTAGTCCTTTTCAGGACCTTCCGGCAACGTTTGTAGCGCTTCCAGGGGCATTTTTCGCAAGGATGAAGGATGAAGGATGAGTATTGCTACGATTCATCCTTCATCCTACATCCTTCTCCATTAACTCTCCGCCCGCGTGATCACCGGGAAATTATGCCGCTCGCCGCGGCCGCGCAGCGGGTAGTCCTTTCGCAGCGGATAGCTCGTGAACTCTTCCGGCATCAAGATGCGGCGCAAATCGGGATGCCCGTCGAAGTTGATGCCGTACATGTCGTAGACCTCGCGTTCCATCCAGTCCGCTCCGCGCCAAAGTGGGAATGCCGACGGCAGGGTAAGCTCCGGCTCGTTCAGCCAGGTCTTGACGAAGACCCGCTCGCCCGTCGTCGTGCTGAGCAAGCCATAGACGACGCCGAAGCGATCGGTCGCCTTCGGGTACTTCAAATAGTCGGCGGCCGTCAGTTCGAACAGCATGTCGAACCTGTGCTCGTCTTTAAGCGTTTGCAGCACCTCGAACACCTGAGGCGGCTTGACGACGAGGCGGCGATTGTCGCGGAACTCGGAGGTGGCGAGGTCCGCGAACTTCAGTTTTAGGGCGGTGATGAGGGTGTCGAATGGCATACTAGTTCCGTTTATCGTTTAGCGTTCGCATGGCGTCACGCGGGCGCTAAACGAGGACTCGATCAATTCAAACTCATCGGCAACGGCCCCTTGTGCTCGGTGCGCTTGCCGAACTCGGTCCCTTGCAGCGTGCCCGTCGCCCGAATCTTCGCCTGCAAGTCGATGATCGCCTGGATCAATTGCTCCGGCCGCGGCGGGCAGCCCGGCACATACATATCGACGGGGATGAAGCGATCCACACCTTGCACCACGGCATAGGTATCAAACACGCCGCCCGACGACGCGCATGCCCCCATCGAGATACACCACTTCGGCTCCGGCATTTGCAGCCAGATGCGCTGCAAGACTGGCAGCATCTTCATCACCACTCGGCCCGCGACGATCATCAGGTCGCATTGCCGGGGGCTGAAACGCATGACCTCGGCGCCGAAGCGGGCGATGTCATGCTTCGACGCGCCGGTCGCCATCAACTCGATGCCGCAGCAGGCGGTGGCAAATGGCATCGGCCACAGGCTGTTGGAGCGCACCCAGTTGGCCAGCGGGTCGAGCCGGGCCAGCATGACGTCGGGGATCGTTAGCGCCATTTGAAGACCCCCTTCTTCCAGTCGTAGAGGAAAGCGAGGAACAAGAGAGCGATGAACGCCAGCACGCAACAAAAGACGGGGCGCTGCAGCACGGCCGGGAAGCCACCGTCGGCGTACGCCACCACCGCCCACGGGTACAGGAACAGCAATTCAACATCGAAGACGAGGAACATGATGGCGACGAGATAGAACTTGATGTCGAAGCGCTGGCGGGCGTCGCCGACTGGATCCATACCAGATTCATAGGGAACTTGCTTGGTCTTGGTGTCGTGGCGGGGGCCGACGGTGTGAGCAATAATCATCGTCGTCACGGCGAAACCGATCAGGAGGATCAGGTACGCGAAGATGGGATAATAGGTGCCGAGATCGAATTCCGGATCGTCCATGGCCCAGCCCCCGTGACATTGTGAAGTTTTTCACGAAGCCAGCGGTATGATAGGCAAATCACCGCGCGGGGCAATATAGCCCGCCATTTATGGCGGGTACGCAAACGAGGACCCGCCATAAATGGCGGGCTATATGAGCCGGACCACGCGATGATCGATGTCGCGTGCATCGAACCGTCCGAGGCCAAGCAACCCGGATAGCGCCACGTGCTCCGGCTGGCGGCGATCGAAGGGCTCGCTCACAATGTTGCCCAGGCGCTGTTGCTCCAGCGCGATCGCTGCCGCTGCGTAGGGCGGCGTCATCGCGGCCAGCGCGGCAAGGCTTGGCGACCAGCCGGGCCCGTTGTGGGCCTGCACCAGGCCAACATGCCCGACCGGCAGCCAGCCCAATTCGGCGCGTTTGCGGTCGATGATGTCCCAGCCGACGTGATCCATTGCGACCGGATCGGTGCCGAAGAAGATCGACTTGCGTGGCCAGGTTCCCCAGGTGCGATTCCAGCTGCCAGGCCCGCCTTCATAGACGCCGATCAAGCCATCGCAGATGTGCAGCGTCGCTTTTTCGAGGAGTGGCCGCTGGTTGATCGCGGTCGGGATGAACGTGTTGCACTGATTCGGTCCGCTGGTGGCGCCGCCGAGGCGATAGACGCCGCCGATGTGGCTGCGGGCGACGTTGTTGTTCATGCCGTGCGACATGTTCTTGAGCGCAATGGTCACGCCGGCCGACTTGTGATCTTTCAGATTGGGGATGGTGATGATCTTGTTGACCATGCGCGAAACGATCATCGACAGGTGGGTGCGATGCCGGCGGTCGTCGCGGCGGTCGTGTTCGGGGGCGGCGAAGCCCATCGACACGAAGACATCGGGATCGTAGCCAACGACGTTGGGGTGCCGGCCATGGCCCGAGTTCTGCCCATCGATGGCGGTCTGCTCGTTGTCGTACTGAAATGCGGACGCGTGCCACCTTACGCCTTGCAGGGGGCGGGTGGTCATCGTCGGGCCGAAGACGCGTTGGAACTCGTCGGCGTAGCGCTCGAAGACGATGATGTTGCGCTTCGGCACCCCGACGTATTCATGGAGGCAGCGCACGGTTTCGATGAGCACCTCGGGCGAGGAGATGACGCCGACGGCGCCCGCCAGCCGTTCCTCGCCGGCGCGTCCCACGGGGTTGACCTTGATGCCGACGATATCGTCACGGGCGAAGAATCGTTTCCAGGCCGAATCGACGTCGGCGCCGCCGATGAGGCGGCGCATACCCGTTTCCATCATGTCGCGCACGGCGTCGCCGTTGACCTCGAAGCGCTCGTTGAGCGCGCGGGGATGCTGCACCTCAATGACGCGCCCCGGAAAGGGGCCCGGCATCGCCAGCGGCGCCCGCGCCACCTCGACCGACTTGCCGGTGAAGGGCGAGTAGCGATACGCCAGCCAGCCGAGCGGTATGCCCGCCGCCGCGCCCAGCAAGAATCCGCGCCGCGAAATGGCCATGGTGAAACCCTCGCCCCGATCTTCGTTTAGCGCCCGCGCCAACGCGATGATTGCGCGGGCGCTAAACGAGGATCATCATGAACCCGTCACAAACGGATTCGTCCGCTTCTCGTATCCTACTTTGGTCACTGGCCCATGTCCCGGATAAACCACCGTATCGTCCGACAACGTATATAGTTTGCTCTTTATCCCCGCTTCCAGCCGCTCAAAGCTGCCGTCCGGAAAATCGGTCCGCCCGATCGACCCGCGAAAGAGCACATCGCCGCCGAAGACGACAATCGGCTCTTCGCGCACCACAAACACCACATGCCCCGGCGAGTGCCCTGGAATCTCCAGCACCTCCAGCGTGATCCCCGCATACTCCAGCACGTCCCCCTCGCGCACCGTCTGATCGGCCGGCGGGCTTACAATGGCCATGCCAAACGGCGCGCTCATGTTCAAGTGCGGATCGGTCAGGAGTGCCGTCTCGTTGACGCCGATGATCAAGGGCGCCTGCGGATAGCGTTCTTTCAGCGGGCCATTGCCGGCGATATGGTCGGCGTGCCCATGCGTGTTCAGGATGGCGGCCACATCGAGGACGCGTTCATCAAGAAATTGGAGAATGGCGTCCGGTTCCAGCCCCGGGTCGATCACGAGGGCGTCTTGCCGACCTTCACGCCACACGACGTAGGTGTTCTCCTGAAACGGTGCCGAGACAATCGTGTGAATCTGCAAGGTGCTGGCCATCGGCAGTGAATTCCGGAGGTTTCCTATCCCCTGTCCTTTATACAAGCTCGCTGGATCAGCTGGGACGCCCTATCCCTCGTCGCTTCTCGGAAGTCAAGGTTAGTTGTGTACCGCCCCTTCTGACCGCGATCCGACCTCTTCACCAAACGGTTCATTCGGCCCACAGTCTGGTCCGTCACCAAACGGTTGAGTCGGCCCTCGTGGTCAAGTCGCCCGGCCCACGAGAAGCCGGCTAGTTTCGCGTCCTTGGACCTGCTATACACTTTCTGGGCTGATTTGCTGGATAAGATTGGTCCATCTGCACGATACGTTTTGTATTCCATGAGGGAATAATCATGCCATCGCACGATACGCGCTGGAGCCGAACAGCGCTCCGCCTTACCACTTGTTTCTTCGGTCTCGCCTTCGTCCCTTGCGATTTCTTGGCGTACGGCCAGGACAAGGTCATCCCGGCCGCCAACCTGGTGCGCTCGTCGCTCGATCAGCCGATCGAGTACTTGCTGGAAGCCAAGCGGAACTACACCGTGGTCAAGGACTATTCGTGTATCATGGTCTCGCAGGAACGAGTGGGCGGCAAACTCGGCGAAACCAACATGATGCAGATGAAGGTGAAGGCGGCACCCTTCAGCGTCTGGATGAAGTGGATAGCGCCCGACAAATCCAAGAATCAGGAGGTTGCGTTCGTTGCCGGTAAGAACAACAACAAAATGAAGGTGAAGAGCAACCTGCTGGTCATCAAGGCTGTCGGTTTCCTTTCGATCGCTCCCGACGATCCGCGCGTGCTCGAACGCAGCCGGCATACCATTCTTGAAGCGGGCATTGGCAACTCGATCGAACAGAATCTCCGCCATTGGCAGCTCGCACGCCAGGCCGGCAAGAGCAAGGCCACCATCAGCGAGGCTGAATTCAACAAGCGGGCTTGTATCCGCGTCGAGATCGTATCCACCGAACGCGTCAAGGATAGCTACTGCTGCCGCACGGTCCTTTTCTTCGAAAAGATCTCCAAGCTGCCTATCCACCTGGAGAACTACGATTGGCCCAGGCAAGGCGGCCCGTCCGGCGGCGAGTTGCTGGAATCCTTCGGCTACATGAACCTCCAGTTCAACACCGGACTCAAGGATTCCGAGTTCGAGAAGTAACAGTGAATTGTTTCACCCGATCTGGCACAAAACAGCCTCAATCGGAAGCAACCTTCTCCCCCGCCTCAAACGGTAATGTTCCTTGCTCCAAGCCGAGATTCCTTTCCCTCCGGCGGTGCCTTGCCTCCACGAGCTTGTGCCGGCGCTCGGC
>SHZY01000189.1 GCA_009692065.1 Gemmataceae bacterium | reverse complement strand
GTGTCAGGACCCTTTCAACAACAACCCCGGCAATCGCATCCAGTGGAACCAGGTCAACGTCCAGAACATCGGCCATCGCCTCGTCTTCGAAAGCCAGAATCAGTACCTCACCGGCAAGGTCCACGACTGGACCGTCGATCTCAAGCCGCGCGATAAGCACGTCGATGATCGTATCACTCTCAAGTCGCCGATCACGAAACCCGGCGCCTACCTCGTCACCGCCCAGATGGCCAACGGCAATCTGAGCCGCATCTTGGTTTGGGTCAACGACACGATCCTCGTCAAGAAGATGCTCGACAACCAGTCGCTCTACTACGTCGCCGATGCCGTCTCCGGGGCACCGGTCCCGGACGCCAAGATCGAATTCTTCGGCTACAAGCAGGTGCAAGTTGCGCCCAACGTCAATCAGTTCAACGTCATCACCACCACGTTCAACGAGACGACCAACAAGGACGGCCAGGTCATCCTCGGCCAGGACAAGATGGGGGGCAACTACCAGTGGCTCATCACCGCGACCGGCAAGGAATCGCGCTTCGCCTACCTTGGCTTCACCAACGTCTGGTACAACCAGCGCTACGATCCGGAGTACAACGCCGACCGCACCTTCGTCATCACCGATCGGCCGGTTTATCGCCCCGAGAACACCGTCCTGTTCAAGATGTGGGTCCAGCACTCCAAGTACGATCAGCCCGATGTCTCTTCGTTCGCCTTCAAGAAGTTCCAGGTCCGCATTCATGACCCCAAGGGCGAGAAGGTCCAGGAAAAGGAATACACCGCCGACGAATTCGGCGGTATCGCCGGCGAGTACGTGTTGCCCCGCGGCGCCACCCTCGGCGTCTACGGCATGCAGATCCTCGACCCGATGGTGGTGCCGAACCGTCATTACGGCGGCTCGAACTTCCGCGGCGAGGAATACAAGAAGCCCGAGTTCGAGGTGAAAGTCAACGCCCCGACCGAACCGGTCAAGCTCGGTGACAAGGTCACCGCGACCATCGACGCTCGCTACTACTTCGGCGCCCCCGTCACCGGCGCCATCGTCAAGTTCAAGGTCACGCGCCAGTCGCATTCGACGCGCTGGTATCCGACCAACCGCTGGGACTGGATGTACGGCAACGGCTACTGGTGGTTCGCCGACGACGCCGACTGGTACCCCGGTTTCGCCGAATGGGGCTGCCGGCGGCCCATCATGCCGTGGTACGGCTGGAATCGCGAGCAGCCGGAACTCGTGCTGGAGAACGAATTGCCAGTGGGTCCTGATGGCAAGGTCGAGGTCGTCATCGATACGGCCACGGCCAAGGAACTGCACGGCAACCAGGACCACAAGTACACGATCACCGCGGAAGTGACCGACCAGTCGCGCCGCACGATCGTCGGGTCCGGCAATGTGCTGGTCGCGCGCAAGACGTTCAAGATCTACACCTGGCTCGACAAGGGCCATTACCGCGCCGACGACACAATCAAGGCCACCTTCCGCGCCCAGACCCTTGATCAGAAAGCGGTGCAGGGCAAGGGCGATTTGACGCTCTATCAGATCACCTACAACGACAAGAACGAGCCCGTCGAGAAGGCCGTGCAAAGCTGGAAGCTCGACACCAATGTCGAAGGCGAAGCGATTCAACAGATCAAGGCTGCGAAACCTGGACAGTTCCGCCTCTCCTACAAGGTGACCGACAGCAAAAAAAACACCATTGAAGGCGGCTACATGGTCCTCGTCCGCGGCGAAGGCTTCGATTCGACCGGCTTCCGCTTCAACGACATCGAGCTCATCACCGACAAGAAAGAGTACAACCCCTGCGACAAGGTCAAGCTCGCCGTCAACGTCAACAAGAACAACGGCACCGTCCTCCTGTTCGCCCGGCCGACCAATGGCGTCTACCTCGCCCCGAAAATGCTGCGCCTCAAGGGCAAGAGCATCGAGGAAGAGATCGCCGTCGTTCAGCGCGACATGCCGAACTTCTTCATCGAAGCGATGACCATTGCCGATGGCCGTGTGCATACCGAGACGCGCGAACTCGTCGTACCGCCGGAAAAACGCGTGGTCAACGTCGAAGTGCTGCCCAATCAGCAAGAGTACAAACCGGGGCAGAAGGCCAACGTCAAGCTCAAGCTGACCGACGTCCATGGCAAGCCGTTTGAAGGCTCCACCGTCGTCAGCGTTTACGACAAGAGCGTCGAGTACATCTCCGGCGGCTCCAATGTGCCGGAGATCAAGGAGTTCTTCTGGAAGTGGCGCCGGCATCACCATCCGCGCACCGAATCGAGCCTCGTCGGCTGGTCCGGCAATCTCTTCAAGAAGGGGGAGACCGGTATGTCGAACCTCGGTATCTTCGGCGAAACCGTCGTCGAGGATTTGGCCAAGGGAGGCGAGGAGAAACGGAAGAACATGCTCCAGGAGAACGAGCAGGCCGGTTTCGGCGGCGGTCGCGGCGCTGGCGCTCCGGGGATGGCAAATGCTGCCCGGCAGATGGACGGGCAACTTCGCGCCGACGCCAAGGGCGCTGACCGCAATGGCGCCGAAGCGGGCGAACCGCCAGTCGGCGGCGGTCCCGAGCCGACCATCCGCAAGAACTTCGCCGACACCGCCTT
The DNA here is from genome assembly GCA_009692065.1 of Gemmataceae bacterium. Lineage (GTDB taxonomy): Bacteria > Planctomycetota > Planctomycetia > Gemmatales > Gemmataceae > SIAQ01. The sequence goes on along the minus strand of SHZY01000189.1, from coordinate 6,558 downwards.
CTGGACCGCCTCGCTCAAATCCAACAAGGCCGGGCTCGCCGAGGTTACCCTCGACATGCCCGATCAACTCACCGCCTGGAAGATCCGCGTCTGGACCCTGGGCCACGGAACAAAAGTGGGCCAGGGCGAAGCCGAGGTCGTCACCAAGCGCGACTTGATCGTTCGCTTGCAGGCGCCGCGCTTTTTCGTCCAGAAAGACGAAGTCGTTCTGTCGGCCAACGTCCACAACTATCTGAAGGGCGAGAAGAAAGTTCGCGTGACTTTGGAATTCGACGGCGGCACACTGGCCGCGCTCGATCCGATGGTGCGCGACATCACCGTGGCCTCCGGCGGCGAGCACCGCGTCGATTGGCGCGTCAAAGTCGTCAACGAAGGCGAAGCGATCGTCCGCATGAAGGCGGTCACCGCGGAAGACTCCGACGCCATGCAGATGCGCTTCCCCGTCTTCGTGCATGGCATGCTCAAGATGGATTCCTTCACCGGCGTCATTCGCCCGGACAAGGACAAGGGAATCGTGACCTTCAACGTTCCCGCCGACCGGCGCGTCAATGAAAGCGTGCTCGAAGTTCGCTATACGCCCACCCTGGCCGGCGCGATGATCGATTCGCTGCCGTACCTCGTCGATTACCCCTACGGCTGCACGGAGCAGACGCTCAACCGCTTCTTGCCGACCGTCATCACGCAGCGCTTGCTGCAAAACATGAAGCTCGATCTGAAGGAGATCGAGAAGCACCAGACCAACCTCAACGCCGGCGAGATCGGCGATGACAAGAAACGCGTCAAGGATTGGAAGCGCCTCACCAAGCGCAACCCCGTATTCAACGAAGAAGAAGTTCGCAAGATGACCCAGGCCGGCATCAACGCTCTGCAAGGCATGCAGCTTTCCGACGGCGGCTGGGGCTGGTTCTCAGGCTCCGGCGAACGCTCTTGGCCGCACACCACGGCGCTCGTCGTCCACGGCTTGCAGCTTGCCAAGGCCAACGATGTCGCATTGCCGCAGAACATGATGGAACGCGGCGTCGAATGGCTCAAGAGCTACCAGAACGAGCAGGTCCGCCGGCTGCAGAACTCGCCGACCAAGACCTTCCCGTGGAAGGAATACGCCGACAACATCGACTCCATGGTCTACATGACCCTCGTCGACGGCGGCGTCGATAACACCGACATGCGCGACTTCCTCTACCGCGATCGCACCCACATCGCCGTTTATGCGAAAGCGATGTTCGGCCTCGCGCTGCACAAGCAGAAGCAAAAAGAAAAGCTCGCCATGATCATGCAGAACATCGAGCAGTATCTCGTCTCGGATGACGAAAACCAGACTGCGTACCTGCGGATGCCGGAGTCGAACCAATGGTGGTACTGGCACGGCAACGAGATCGAAGCCAACGCTTACTATCTCAAGCTGCTGTCCTCGACCGGCGCCAAGGACGAAAAGGCGTCGCGCATGGTCAAGTACCTCCTCAACAACCGCCGGCACGCGACCTACTGGAACAGCACGCGCGACACCGCCATCTGCGTGGAAGCGTTTGCGGATTACCTGAAGATGTCCGGCGAGGACCGCCCCGACATGACGGTCGAAGTCTGGCTCGACGGCAAGAAGCACAAGGAAGTCCACATCGACAAGTCGAACCTCTTCAGCTTCGACAACAAGCTGATCCTCACAGGCGACCAGGTGACCACCGGCAAGCACACGCTGGAGATCAAACGCAAAGGGTCAGGCCCCGTTTACTTCAACACCTACGTCACCTACTTCACCCTGGAGGACTTCATCACGAAGGCCGGCCTCGAAGTGAAGGTCAACCGCAAGTACTACAAGCTGACCCGCGTCGAGGAGAAGATCAAGGTCTCCGGCAGCAAAGGCCAGGCGCTCGATCAGCAAGTCGAGAAGTACACGCGGGCCGAATTGTCGAACCTGGCCACCGTCAAGAGCGGCGACCTGGTCGAGATCGAACTCGAAATCGATTCGAAGAACGACTACGAGTACCTGATCTTCGAGGACCCGAAGGCCGCCGGCTTCGAGCCGATGAGCGTGCGTTCAGGATATGTCCCCAACACGATGGGCGCCTACATGGAGCTGCGCGACGAGAAGGTCGCGTTCTTCGTGCGGAACCTGGCCCGCGGCAAGCATTCGATCAGCTACCGGATGCGCGCCGAGATCCCCGGCAGCTTCAGCGCCCTGCCGACGCGTGCTTTTGCAATGTACGCGCCGGAGCTGAAGGGCAACTCGGATGAGATCAAGATTCGTGTCGAGGATCGGCCGCTGCCGAAGGGCTCGCGCTGAGCAGGTCGCGGACAATTGAAACGTCAACGCAAACCCGCAGCCGCAAGGTTGCGGGTTTTTTCATGCGCGGCGGCGCATAGCTTCGGCTTCTGATTGTTCGTATCGTGGACGTAGGCAAGGTGAAATTCTAGCGAGGCATTAGGAACACCAAGGTCAATCCGCGAGCATCTCCGCCGCCAGCAGTTGCTCCAGCGTCCAGGGGCATTCCGGCGGGAACGTCGCGGCGGAAAGCTTCGTTTCTTCCATCGCCATGTCAACAGCGTCGGCGTAGGAGTCGACCAAACTGGATTCGGCGTGCTTTCGGAGCGTCCCACTCTCCAAGAGCTTGGTCAGTTTATAGCGCTGTACGATGATGGTGCCACGCCAGCTTGCGGTGCGATTTTCCGGCTGGTACGTCCATTGAAGGACGTGCGCGATAAGGATCGCCTGCCGACTTTCGACTTTTTTTCGATCGCGCAGCGCCATGTCTTCCAGGTGCTCCTGAAGATGGTGGTAATCGAGTTCGCTGAGCCGGCCGTCCCGGATGAGTTCCGCCATCGCCTCGAGCCACGCGGATTCATCCGTTTCGTACAGCTCAGCCAAAGTTTCGGTAGTTTTCGTGATCATCGAAGTGCCTCCGCCATCATTCTACGCTGTCCGCCCCGTCCACAGGGCCTGCATCACCTCGCCGCGATTGAGCGTCACCGGCCGGTTCTGGCGGTCGCGCACTTCCACATGCGGGTTGATGCCGAGGGCGCTGTACACGGTTGCGCCGACGTCGTCCGCCGAATAGGGCGCGGTCGCGGGGAAGGCGCCGATGCGGTCGGAGCGGCCCAGCACCAGGCCGCCGCGCACGCCGGCGCCGGCGAAGACGCCGAAGAAACACGGCGCCCAGTGGTCGCGGCCGGGGATCGCGCCGTTGCCCACCGAAAAGATCCGCGGCGTACGGCCGAACTCGCCGAGCAGCATCACCAGCGTGTCGTCCAGGAGGCCCGACGACTCCAGATCATCGAGTAGGGCCGAAACGCCCTGATCGAGCGGCGGCAAGTTGCGATTCTTCAGGGTGCCAAAGTTGTCGGCGTGCGAATCCCAGTTCTGCACGATTCCCATGTTGGCCTGCACCACGGGCACGCCGGCTTGCACGAGCCGACGCGCCAGGAGGAGCGATTGGCCGAAGGCGTGGCGACCGTAGCGATCGCGCACCGCCGTCGGCTCCTGGTCCATCTGGAAGGCGCGGGCGATTCGGCCCGAGGCGAGGATCGAGAACGCGAGCCGTTGTTGATCGCTGAGCCGACGTCCCTCCGCAAGGCTCGCCAGATGCGCCTGCTGGCCATCGACCTGGGCCAGCAGCGCACGCCGATCGTCGAGGCGCGTGATGTCGATGCCCTCCGCCCGGCGCAGACTGTCCATGCCGAAATCGGGTCGATTCGGATCGCGCGTGATCTGCCAGGGATCATGGCGCGGCCCCAAGAAACCGGCGTGCTGTCCCGGCCAGGTCAGCGGGCCTTCCATCAAGAACGTCGGCAGGTTGACGCCGGATGGCACCCCGTCATTGCGTGGCCGAAGGTAATCGAGCGCGGCTGCGTAGCTGGGCCAATCGTCGCGCGAGGCGACCTTGTCGAAGAAAGCGCCCGGCTGCTGATGCCCAGTCAACACATGGTGAGTCGAGACGAGGTGGTTGAAATCGCGATGCGACAGCGTGCGGACCACGGCATACTTGTTGGACCGCGCCGCCAGCCGCGGCAAATGCTCGCACACGTGCAGCCCCGGGACGCGCGTCGCCGTCGGCCGAAACTCGCCGCGAATCTCCGCCGGCGCGTCCGGCTTCATGTCGAACATATCGAGGTGGCTCGGCGCCCCGGTCAGAAAGACGATGATGACCGACTTCGCTCTCCCCGGGAGAGAGGGTGAGGGTGCTTGGTTTGCATTCGCGCGATTAGTCACGAGTGACGACATCCCAAGGCCAAGCAGGCCCGAGTAGCCGACTTGCAGGAACGACCGGCGTGTAATATCGGCAGGATGGAACACGGGAACTCCTTGAAACACCTGTTGTGGCACGGTCTCCCGATGGTGCCACCAGCCTGACTGCTGGTCTCACGGCGTTTCAGGAGACCTCCGGTCGAATCCGTGGCACGGTCAGGAGACCGTGTCACAACGGAGTGAGACTATCTTTACAGTACGCTACGGTGATCGATTCCACTAGAAAAGCACACCAGAAACCTGTGCCGGGAGGGCATAGCTACTTCTTTTTCCCGCACTTCTTTCGGCGCCAGGGGGAAGGATGGAGGTAGGCCTTGCGGCGCCTCTTGGCGGCTGTCCGCAAGTGTTTTTTGCGCATCATCGGATCAAACTCCTCGTCGAAATAAGAAATTCGGTTCTTGCATCATTGCTTGGACTGTTATTACACCAGATCGCCCCTCCTCCGGAAAGGGGCGGAACAACGCGAATTCGTCTTCATCTGCATCAGATGCCCGATTACAATACCCAGTCGATCTCGATTCGCAGCGAGCGCAAGGAGGTGACCAATGTTCAGCACGATGCAAGATTATCCGCTTACCGTGCGTACCATCTTCGAGCACGGCGAGCGCGTCTATGCCGACAGCGAGGTCGTCACCTTCGATGGTGTCGGTGCCCGGCGAGCCTCCTTTGCTCAAGTCGCCCAGCGCGCTCGGGCGCTCGCGGCGGCGCTGATCCGGCTCGGCATCCAGCCCGGCGAGCGCGTCGGCACGTTTTGCTGGAACTGCCAGGAGCACCTCGAAGCCTACTTCGCCGTGCCCGGCATCGGCGCGGTGCTGCACACCCTGAACCTGCGGCTCTTTCCCGAACAGATCACGTACATCATCAACCACGCCGAGGATTGCGCGATCATCGTCGATGCATCGCTGATCCCGCTATTGGCGCCGATCTTGCCCAAGCTGACGACCGTTCGACACTTCATCGTCATCGGTGATTCCAGCGCATTTCCCGCACAGGCCCATTGTTACGAAGAGTTGCTGGCCCGCGAGAATCCGGATTTCGCACTGCCCGAGGTGGAGGAGCGCTCGGCGGCGGCGATGTGCTACACCAGCGGCACCACGGGCAACCCGAAGGGAGTCGTCTATAGTCATCGCTCGATCTGTTTGCACTCGATGGCGGTGGTGTCGCCGTCGTCGTTCGGGCTGTCGGCGCTTGATCGCGCGCTCGTCATTCCGTCGATGTTCCACGCCAACGCGTGGGGGATTCCGCACGCCGGGTGGTGGGTCGGCACGGACTTGATCTTCCCCGGTCGTTTTGCCCAGGCCGAGCCGTTGAGCCGGTTGATCGCGATGGAGAAGCCGACATTCTCGGGAGCGGTGCCGACGATCTGGAATGATCTCATTCGCCACGTCGAGCAGCATCCGGTCGATCTGTCGTCGTTTCGCCTCTGCATCAGCGGCGGGTCGGCGGTGCCGCGCAGCTTGATCGAGCGCATGGAGAAACGCGGCGTCCGCCTTGTGCAAATCTGGGGGATGACGGAGACGGGGCCGTTGGCGGCGTTATCGCATCCGCCCTTCGGTTACGCTTCAGGCTCGGAAGAGGATATCGACTGGCGCACGAAGACGGGCCGCGTGCTGCACGGCATTGATCTGCGCATCGTCGATGGCGAGCAGGTATTGCCCTGGGACGGCGAGGCGATCGGCGAGATCGAGGTGCGCGGCCCCTGGGTCACTGGCAGTTACTACAAGGACGACGCCCCCGAGAAGTTCCATGACGGCTGGCTGCGCACCGGCGATGTCGGCACCGTCGATGCGCACGGCTACATCCAGATCACCGATCGCGCCAAGGACGTCATCAAGTCGGGCGGCGAGTGGGTGTCGTCGGTCGAGCTGGAAAATCACCTGATGGGACATCCCGACGTGATCGAGGCCGCGGTGATTGCCGTGCCCGATGAACGCTGGGATGAACGGCCGCTGGCGTGCGTTGTACTCAAGGAGGGAACGACAACGACGCTGCAAACGCTACGTCTATTCTTGGCCGAACGCGTGGTGCGCTGGTGGCTGCCGGAACGCTGGGCGATTATTGCCGAGGTGCCGAAGACGAGCGTCGGCAAGTTCGACAAGAAGGTGCTGCGGCAGCGGTTTGCGGAGGGGGGGTTGGCGGTGGTTGTGGTCGTGAAATGAGCTGCTTGCGGCTTAGGGGCTGTCCGGCGATTAGTGTTACAACTTCATCCGGACGGCCTGATGGTATAGTTCCACTCGCCGTGGAACTTTGCTGGGCGAAGATTCACCGACGCCAGTTCGTCGTCGGTGACCTTGATGCCCGTTGGGTAACTGTTTTTG
>SHZY01000188.1 GCA_009692065.1 Gemmataceae bacterium | reverse complement strand
CCACCCATGCCTCCGCTGAAGCCACCGCCGCCTTGGACGTCGAAGGCTACCTGGCCTCGTTTGGGTTTATTCAGCGATTTGGTACGGTAGAGTTTCTTGTTAATGATACCGCCGGCCCCGCCGGAACCCTTGTTGTTGCCGTTGAAGTTTCCGCCGCCTTGGTTTTGGCCGCCGCCTTGGTTTTGGCCGCCGCCTTGGTTTTGGCCGCCGCCCTGGTTTTGGCCGCCGCCCTGGTTTTGACCGCCGAATCCGCCTTGGTTTTGGCCACCACCTTGGTTTTGGCCGCCGAAGTTGCCGCTGTTGTTGCCGCCGAAGCCTCCGCCCTGGCCGCCGAAGTTACCGCCGCCGAAGCCGCCACCTTGGCCGCCGAAGCCGCCCATGCCGCCGAACTGGGCCCGCGAGTCACCGGGGACGATGAAGAAGGAGATCGCCGTCAATACGCAGGCAACGAATCCGTTTTTCAGAGAGAGCTTCATGTGTGTACCCCATTATGGGCCTGGAGGGAGCATCTCCCTCGCAGGATATGAATAGAACAGCAATGCAACGGCACCGAACGTCCCCAGGACCAGCGACGACCCAGGCAGCATGTGTCGGATCGGTTGGAAGCCGGTCAGCCCCTTCATTTTGCGGTGAAAAGGCATGTCTTGTCAAGCATATCTTGTCAATATCGGCGAGGAAAGTCAAATCGACCCTCCCCGGCGCGGTCTAGCTGGTAATTCTGGCCTCTCCAACTTGCCCGTAAGTTCCCTGGTCCCGTTGTCGGCATTTTTCAGATGCAAAGACCCAGCCCGAAGTTTTCAACCCAGAAAATCCGAACCACAGAGACCCAGAGAACACAGCGAAGAGACATAGTAGGCAGACACTATGTCTGCGTTTGTCAAATCAGGAAATCGCCGCAACTCATGATCTCAATTGGTTTTCTCTGTGCCTCTGTGGTGAATAATTCGGGCCAAGACCAGTGTCGCCTGCGAATGCAAGAGTTTTCCATGAACTCCTCTTGACGCCATTGCGACTGACATTATAACCCGCCACCCTTGCAATAGATCGAACAGAGCGTGTCAACGCATGCGCCGGCGCGGTTCTCGGGGGAGAGGCCCACTGGCGCAATTCGGGCTCGGGGCGGAAGCGTTGTCGCTTCCAAGGAGACGCCGTTTATGCGTATGCGATTCCGTTGGTTCGTGCTGATCATGGGACTTCTCGGGCTGTGCAGCGCCGTCGACGCCCAGACCGATGTGCCGCCGGTTATTTTCACCGGCCCGTTGAGTCATCCGCGCTATGACGATGGCGGCGTCTACTTCGGCATGCGCTTTCTCCACGCGAAAACCAATCGGCAGCTGCTGTCGCAGCAGATTGCGATTCGCGGCATCAACGACGGCGACGGCACGCTTTCCGGGACGGGGATACCCAACACGTTCGTGGGCAGCCGCGAAGAAGCTCTCAACACCGCCCAGCTCACCGGTCCGGGGACCTATCAGCCCGGTTGGGACCTGGCCATCGGCTACCGGTTTCAGAGCGGTGTGGCCGTCGAACTCGGCTGGCGTCATCTGGTCCAGGCCAAATACCATGCCGCCGCCTCCGTTCTTCCGCCCAGTTTTGATGTCGGCGCCAAGTTCCAGAATACCTTCTTGTACGCGCCGGTGGTGAACTTCCCAACCGAATTCGCAGGCAACCCGACCAACATCCCGGGCGTCACCAATGCCGCCACGTTCGGCATCTGGAACGCCGCCTCGATCATGTCGATCGATTTGACCCAGCGTTACGACGTCTACCAGGTCAGCGCTCGTATTCCGATCTGGCAGACCGATTCCTATCGCAGCTATGGCCTGTTCGGTCCGCGCATCGCCTGGATCTGGGACCGCTTCGACTGGCGAACGGTCGACGCTGACGACACAGGCAGCGCCGGGCCCGATACCACGGCACTCTACCACAACATGGTTTCCAATCGCATGTACGGCATGCACTTTGGCTTCGGCCAGGACTGGTTCCTCGGCACCACTCCCATCGGCGCACTCTCCTTCACCATGGACCTCGAAACAGGCTTGTACACCAACCTGGTGAAAGCCAATGCCGGCTATCGGCTGGCGGATCGCTCGATCAGCTTCAACCGGGCGCGCCGCATGAGTTCCTTCGTCCCCAGCGTGGAAGCCCGTCTTGGCTTCAAGTGGTATCCCTGGGAAGGCATTTCCGTCGACGTCGGTTACGACGTCCAGGCCTACTTCAACACCATCGCCTCGCGCAGGCCGGTCGATTTCAACGTCGGCATCGTCGATCCCGAGTACGACTATGGCATGTTCCGCTGGTTCTACGGTCTCCGCTTCGGCGTCGGCTTCGTGTTTTGATCAAGTTCCGCCGCTTGGGGCTTGGCACGCGCAAGACGCCTTGCGAGTGCCAAACCCCAAGCGGTAATCAAAATCAGGCCCGTCCCAAATCCGCCAGCGTCAAGTACAGTCGGCCCAGGTGATGCCAGGCGCTCGTCGTCGGCAGCTTGGTCACGGCGGCGCTCAGGTGCTGCTTGGCGGCGGCGCGATCGCCGGCGAACAAGGCAGCCATGCCGCGATTGAACAGCACCGGAACGGTCGCCGCCAGCGTGTCCCAAATCTTGCGGGCTTCCTCCGCACGGCCCTGATGCCACAGCAACGCGGCCTTTTCGTTTTCCCAACCATTGCGCCAATCGGCGGGAATGTCCGCGTCCTGGCTCTGGATGAACTTTGCCCCCTCGTCGAAATGCCTGGCCAGGCGCAAGGCGCCCAGCGCGAGCAGCATCTCGGGGAATTTCTTCTTGCGCGCGACCTCTTCGGCCCAGGGCAACAGATCGGCGACCGAGGCTGGATGACCTGCCGTCGGACGCATCTCTGCCAGGTTAGGATGCATCAGAATGGTTTGGAAATTGCGCATGAGCTGCGGGAAGTTGCCGGCGCTGAAGGCGATGGCGACGATCGATTCATGCCCGGCCACCAGCTGCGACCAGTGCGGAGGGGCCTGCCGGCGCTGCGGCGAGGTTTTCGTGTAAAACGGCAGCACGGCCAAGGCTTCATCCCATGCCAGCTTCGGATCGAGCGGCTGCACGGGACCGACCTCGTACGGCAGCACTTCGCCGTCAAAGTTCGCAATTCCCGCGGCCTGGGCGTCCGCCTGTTTTTCCAGGTAGCCGGCCAACAGATCGCTGAGTTCAGTCTGAACGGATGTATCGTATGACATGGTTTTCTCCCATGGCGTACCGCGTGCTTGGATTGCAGACACCAGGCGAACGCGGGTGGGCAGAAAACTTGCGCAAAGAAAATGATTTCTTCGTTTAGCGCCCGCAAGGCAGCTTGCGGGCGCTAAACGAGGACGGGAATGGGCTTTCAAATATCAAAATTGACCGGCGCCGCTTGCCGAGCTTCCGGGCCCTTGATGCGCAGCGATGGCTTCTCCAGCACGACCACCGTGTAAGGCTCGACGCCGTGGGTAAGCCAAACGCTGGAGCCAACGACGGCGTGATGGCCCACGATGGTGTCGCCGCCGAGGATGGTGGCGTTGGCGTAAACGACGACATCGTCTTCCAGCGTCGGATGCCGTTTCATGCCGCGGATGATGTTACCGGCTGCATCGCGCGGGAAACTGAGAGCGCCCAGCGTGACGCCCTGATACAGCTTGACGTTCTTGCCGATGTCGCACGTTTCGCCGATGACGACGCCGGTGCCGTGGTCGATGAAGAAGCCGGGGCCGATGCGGGCGCCGGGATGGATGTCGATACCGGTCTTCGAGTGGGCGTGCTCGGTCATCATGCGCGGGATCAACGGCACACCCAGCAACAAGAGCTCGTGGGCAATGCGGTAAACCGTGATCGCTTCCAGGCCCGGATAGCAGAACACGATCTCGTGATGGCTCTTCGCGGCCGGATCGCCGACGAACGCGGCCTCGGCGTCCTGTTCCAGCACAAAGCGCAGGTCGGGCAGCTTTCTCAAAAGCTCGATGGTCTTCTGCTGGGCCAGCGCTTCGATATCGATCGCGCCGGCTTCCGGATCGTAATCGTGCCGCATGGCGCGGGCGATTTGCTGGGTGAGCTTGTCGTGCAAGCCGTCGACGAGATCGCCGACGTGATACTCGACATTGCCCATGTGCAGGTTCTGCCGGCGCGCGAAGCCTGGGAAGAGGATCTCGACCAGGTCGCACACGATCTCGATCACAGCCTCCCGGCTCGGCAAAGGCCGATGCCCGAGGTGGTTGATGTGCTTGCATTCGATATAGGTAGCGACGATCGCCTCGGTGATTTCGTGCAGCCCTTCCTTCAAGCGCAGGTCGGTAGCCATGGGTTCGCTCCAATCGGGAATGTTAGGTAGAGGGAAAAGAACGAGCGAGGCGATCGGCAGAGCAGAATCAAAGTTCTACCCGGCGATCGCCGACCGACAGATGCAGCGACAGAAGAGGATGCGAGCAAGCATGGCTTTTCCCAGGAGGACGCGGTGAGGCGAACGATTTCATCGTACGCGCGCCGGCGCGATCCGTCAATGAAACCGGACGGTGTTAATCATCGGCAAAAGGCGCAGGCGGGTTCAATTTTTCAGAGCCCGAGCGCCAGCGAGGCGGCTGGCGTGGCCCCTCGCTGGCGCTCGGGCTCTATTCGTGTGGATTCGTGGCAAGCCCTGGGATGAGGTACTCCGAATCCCAGGGGTTCGGAGTACCTCACCCCTGGGCGTCCACACTTTTGAGGGCGAGCCTGTTTTATTTGATCGTCCAAAGGTGCAGCTTGTACACCGCTTCCTCGCCGGCGTTGTTCTTGGCGGAGATGGTCTTGGTCTCGTCGGGCGGCCAGTCGTCGCCCATCAGGAACCGATGCGAGACGACGCGGGAGCCCGTTTTGAGCGTCTTTTGCAGCACCGGCTTCAGCTTGAGGTTGAGGTCCTCGCCGACGTAAAGAAGCACCACGGAGGCGTCCGCAAAGCTCTTGATCTCGAGGGCGTTCTGCGTGCTGAATTCGACCTTGGCGGTCACGCCGTCCTTCTTGGCGTTCGCCCAGCATTTCTTGACCAACTCTGGATCGATGTCGATGCCGACGCCCTTCTTGGCGCCAAAGTCCTTGACGGCCTGGATCACGAGCCGGCCGTCGCCGCAGCCGATGTCGTAGACCACATCGTCGGCGCCGATCTTGCCCAGCTTGCACATGGCGGCGACAATTTCATTCGGCGTCGGCACGTAGATCGGCTTGATGAGGTCGGGGTTGTCCGGGTCTTCCTTGGTCATGTCCACTTCGGTCGCCTTGTCCTTGACGAGGGTCACTATCTTGGTGCGAATGATGTTAGTGTACTTTTGCGGCCAGAAGCTGAATTCGACCTTGACCTCGCTCATGCCCGCGGCGGGGGTAACGACCAGAGTGCGTTTGGTGGCGCGAGGCTCGGAGAAATCCTTGCCGTCCACGGTCAGCTTGGAAATGCAATCGGGCGAATAGGCCGTGTCGTGTTGACTCTCCGGCAAGGACAGCACGAGGTTACCGACTTGCGGATCCTTCGGCGCCTCGCGCTTGCAACCCAAGACGAACAAGAAAACGCACGGCAGCAAGAGACCCAGACCCAATAGACGTCTCATGGCTTCTCCCCGTTGACTGGAAACTGTGGAAATAGCGTACCGCCGGCGACCGGCTTTTCAATGGCGAATTGTCCGAGCCTGAGCGCCAGGGCACGATCGGCCCTTCTCAGGCTCGGAAATCTCAAACATCCACGCGGCGCTGCTAAAGTCATGGGCAGCGTTTGCTTGTGACCTATGCGAAGCTGCAGAAACCGTGGGCTGTCCGAATTCCTACGTTGCCGTGCAATGGCGCACAACTGGTTGCAAATCAATGAGATGCGTCTCAGCCTGCCAAGAAGCGCGCCGGTGCTGCCGCGTTTGGCCTGGATTTTGCTCTGAATTCCTTATTCCGCCGTCCGGCTTGGTAGTCATGGGAGAGGTGGCTGCTGGGTCGCGACGGCTTTTTTGCGTGCATTGCCGGTTTTTCTTTAGCCATGCCGCACCAAACATCGCTTCGCAATTCCGCGTTAATATGTTACTCTGAAGCAAAGCCCAGGGACGGCCGTCCCTGGGCTTTCATGAATGATGCTGTTCCTCTGGATGTTCCAATGTTGACGTCGGGTTCCGTTCCCAGCACTCCGGAAGCGGCTGCGTTGCCTGCCCATGCGCAGAACTACGATCGCTTCGGTCCGCGCTGGTGGAACCACTTGAAGGCATGGTTCGGCACCCCTTCCCGACGCCGGCTGGCCTACGCCGCCTTGCAGGTTGGGCCCATTCGTTACTGGGAAGAGGAATTCAACAAGCTCGCAGATGCCGACATCACGCACAAGGGGATGCAACTGCGTGGCCGGGCCCGCGGCGGCGAGTCGCTCGATCATCTGTTGCCTGAAGTCTTCGGCCTGGTGTGCGTCGCCTCAAAACGTTTCGTCGGCCTGCGTCCCTTCGATGTACAGCTTGCCGCCGGCGTGATCTTGCACAACGGCGCCCTCGCGGAAGTCTCGACCGGCGAAGGCAAGACGCTCGTCGCCACGCTCTCCATCACCCTCAATGCGATGGCCGGCAAGGGCACCCACGTCACCACCGTCAACGATTACCTCGCCCAGCGCGACGCCGACTGGACCTCGCGCATCTATATCGCCGTCGGGCTCACCGTCGGCTGTTTGCAGCAGCGCATGTCCGACGACGATCGCAAGACCGCCTACCAATCCGACATCACCTATGGCACCGCGTCCGAGTTCGGCTTCGATTTCCTGCGCGATCGCCTGAAGACCAAGGGGGCCAGCAATCAGAGCGTCCCCTTCTGGTCCGCCTGGGTCAACACCGGCCAGGCGTTTCAGCCGCTCGACCCCAAGGTGCAGCGCGGCCACGCCTATGCCCTGGTCGATGAGGCCGACAACGTCTTCATCGACGACGCCCGCACGCCGCTCGTCATCAGCACCGGCAGTCGGCCGGCGACCGAGGCGGAAGCCGTCGTCTACAAATGGGCCGACAAGCTCGCCAAGGAGATGCTTCGCGATTCGCACTTCTACCTCGACGAGAAGAAGCAGAAAGTCGAGCTGTCGGACGATGGCCGGCACCTCATCCGCTACTCGAATCCCCCGGTCGGCGAGCACTCGCATGCCATGGACAAGCTGCACGAGCACGTCGAGCGGGCGATCCACGCGAACCATCGCTTTCGGCTCGATCAGCATTACATGACGCAGGACGACAAGATCGTCATCATCGACGAGAGCACCGGCCGACCGATGCCCGACCGCCAGTGGAACGAGGGGCTGCATCAAGCCGTCGAAGCGAAGGAAGGGGTGACGATCACCTACAAGACCGATCACGCCGCTCAGATCACGTACCAGTCGTACTTCAAGCTCTACACCAAGCTCTCCGGCATGACGGGCACGGCGATCCAGAACTTCTGGGAGCTGCGCCGCGTTTACAGCCTGTGGGTGGTGCAGGTGCCGACGAATCGCCCCTGCATCCGCGAGGTCATGCCGGACCGCGTCTTCCCGACCGAGGACACGAAGTTCGATGCGGTCATTGAAGAAGTGAAGGCATTGAAAGCGAAGGGCCGGCCGGTGCTGATCGGCACGCGCTCGGTGGATAAGTCCGAAAAGCTGAGCAAGAAGCTGCTCGATGCCAGCATCACGCACTTTGTTTTGAACGCCAAGCCGGGCAACGCCGAGCGCGAGGCCGAGATCGTCGCGCAAGCGGGCCGCACGGGCGCCGTCACCATCGCCACCAACATGGCAGGCCGCGGCACCGACATCCTCCTGGGCGGCAACGCCGAGGCGATCGCCTGGACCCAGCTCAAGACCCAGTACAAGTACCGCCACCAGGTGCCGCCGGAACTCTTGCAGCAGATGATCGACCAGATCGAAGCCGAGACGAACACCAAGTCCGACCATTTCGCCGTGGTGCAAGCCGGCGGCCTGCACGTCATCGGCACCGAGCGCCATGAGGCGGCCCGCATCGACCGCCAGCTCATCGGCCGCGCCGCCCGGCAAGGTGACCCGGGGAGCTGCCAGTTCTTTTTGTCGTTGGAGGACGAAATCCTCGAAGGTGTCGGCCAGGGCCGGCAGGACAAGCTCAAGGTCATCGGCCAAACCGGCGACGAGCGCAACTGGGCCGGCTACCAGCCGGAGTTCATGAGCGCCCAATACTACGTCGAAAAACGCCATTACCGCCAGCGCCTTGACCTCATGCACTACGAACGCCAGCGGCAGGAGATCATGAAAGATCTGGGCGCCGATCCGTACGTGGATTGATTCCCGCAAGCCCGGGGATGAGGTACTCCGAATCCTTGGGATTCGGAGTACCTCATCCCCGGGCTTGACCAATGAAATCCCACACCAAATACCTCACGCTCACCGTCCCCGGCAAGATGACCTTCGTCAACATCACGCCGGAGGTCGCCGACGCCGTCCGCCAATCCGGCGTGCAAGAAGGCCTCGTCCTCGTCAAGGCAAAGCACGCGGCTCTACGCGCTCTAACAACCGGCCCCGGACCACGTAATTAAACCGCTTCGGCGCGTGCCGATCACCGCCCGCTGGCGTTAGGTAGACGCCCGCCGGCTTGCCATCCGCTCCGCTTCCACTCAGTCCGGCGTCGATCAGGTTCCGGCGGTCGGCGTCGGTCATCAACAAGAAAGTACCGATATCGTTTCCGCCGGGGCGGGTGTTGCCGTCGTCATCGAACACAAAGATGAACTTCCCGTCCCGTTCGACGTGGATTTGCAGCCGCTTTTTGTCCGGTAGATCGGCCAACACCGCCGGCAGCCTCTCCAGGTCGATCCGCAGTGCGGATTCACGGCCCTTTAGCTCGTGGAGCTTCTTCTCAGCCTCCGCATCCGTTATCAAGTCCTTCTCGATCAGCGCCAGCACACGGTCCCGCGCCCGCACAATCTTCGCGAGTTGCGCTTCAACTTGCTTTCGCTGCTTCATCGCCTTCTCGCAATCGGGGATGGCCCTCTTTACTGCCCGCTCAATCGCTGCCGGGTTTCCGAATGTTAGAAACAACTGACGAACGACATCCGTTTCGAGCTTGTCGGCGCGAACCCATGGCATCGGGTTTTTCAATGGGCACGCCCGCACACGCTCCCCATGGCAATGTCGATAGTAGCGATGACCGCTAGCAGCCCGTTGATTAAGTCGATATTTCGGCATCGATCACGTCGAGCGCGACGGCGACGGTCCAAAGGTCGGTCGTCGGAACATTTTCACTTCGGTGCGACCGACGGCCGCAGGTTCGACTCCAAAGCATCTCGGTGGCAAAATAGA
>SHZY01000187.1 GCA_009692065.1 Gemmataceae bacterium | reverse complement strand
GTCAAGTCCTTTCCACAGGCATTCGTGGAAAAGTCTACGAGATTCCGCGCGGGAAAGTTGAAATCGATGCAGATGGAAATTCGTCATAAAATAAGCCGCGGCAAGAATTTGCATCTGGTCAGCAATGTCTCAACGGGACATTAGTGGCCGGCGATGATGAAGCGGCTCAATCAGGTGTCAACGCTCAACGACAAAGGCGGTCGTAATGCCCATCAACAGGAGCCACTTTGACATTACGTTTGCCAAACTCACTGGCAACGCCCCGTTCCCCTGGCAGAGGGCGATGTATGAGCGATTCATTTCGGATTGCCCCGACAATATCCCGGCTTCGTGCAACCTTCCAACCGGACTCGGCAAAACCAGCGTCCTTGCGATTTGGTTGATCGCGCTGGCCACGCATCCAGAGAAGATGCCACGGCGGCTGGTATACGTTGTCAACCGGCGTACGGTCGTGGATCAGACAACGAGCGAGGCCGAGAAGATACGCAATAATGCCGAGGCGGCCGGGGCGCCCGTTCCCGCCATAAGCACGTTGCGCGGGCAATTCGCCGACAACCGCGAATGGTCCGCCGACCCGTCGCGCCCGGCCATCATCTGCGGCACTGTGGACATGGTCGGCTCGCGCCTCCTCTTCAGCGGCTACGGCGTCGGCTTCAAAAGCAGGCCGCTGCACGCCGGCTTCCTCGGGCAAGACGTGCTGCTTGTGCATGACGAGGCGCACCTCGAACCGGCGTTTCAGGACTTGATCGTCGCGATTCATAAGGAGCAAACACGCTGCAAGGAGTTCGGCACATTCCGCGTGATGGAGCTCACGGCAACGAGCCGGGGGCAAGGTGGCGAATTCACGCTTTCTGCGGCCGACGAAGAAAACTCCATCGTGGAACGGAGGATCAATGCCAAGAAATCGCTCGTCTTTCACAAGGTGGACGATGAGAAGAAAGAACTCGCAGACAAGATTGTCGCGCTCTGCAACGTTCACAAGGCATCGGGCCAGGCGATCCTCGTATTCGTGCGAACGGTCGAATGCCTGAACGCAGTCGTGACGGAATTGCGACGGGCCAAGTGCGAGGTCCAGCAACTTACGGGCACGCTGCGCGGAATGGAACGAAACGACATGGCTGACCCGCGAAATGAAAAGGGCTGCCCGATCTTTGCCCGGTTCCTGCCCCCACCGAAAGCTAATGCAAACGAAAGTGAGCGTTGGAACATCAAAGTGCAGACCGGCACGGTGTTCCTCGTTTGCACGAGTGCCGGTGAAGTCGGAGTGAACCTCTCCGCCGATCACTTGGTTTGCGATCTCTCGCCCTTCGACAGCATGGCCCAGCGCTTCGGCCGTGTGAATCGCTTCGGTGTCTGCGTTAATACACGGATCGATATCGTGGTTCCGGCGACGTTCGACGAAAAGGATTACGACGCCCGCAGGGAAAAAACGTTCGACCTATTGCAATCGCTGAATGGAAATGGCAGTCCGGCCAGCCTCTCCGGATTGGATCGAAATGCCCGGACCGAGGCGTTCTCTCCGCAGCCCGTGATCCTGCCCGTTACGGACATTCTTTTCGACGCCTGGGCGCTGACCAGCATTCGCGACAAACTCCCCGGCCGGCCCCCGGTGGCCGAGTACTTGCACGGCGTAAGCGACTGGGAGCCGCCCCAGACGAAAGTCGCCTGGCGCGCGGAAGTCTGGGAACTTCGCCAAGAGTTCGAAACCGAACGCGACCGCAAGCAATTCCAACGATACGCTACCGAGCTACTCGACGAGTACCCCGTGAAGAACCACGAACTCCTGGCGGATCTCACCTATCGCGTCTTCAAATCCATCGAGAAACTTGCGGCAGGCCCAAGCACGCCCGTCTGGATTCTCGACGATGAGGGCCGCGTCCTTGTGACGACACTCGGCCAATTGCTCGAAAGTGATAAGGACGACTTGAAAGACAAAACGATCCTGCTGCCCCCGCAAGCCGGTGGCTTGGCGAAAGGACTGCTCGACGGCACGTCGAAATACGATCCGGATCGCAAGGACTACGACGTGGCCGACGAATGGTTCGGAAAGGATAAGCAAAGACTCCGCGCACGAATCTGGGACGGTGAACCCGTGCCTCAGGGCATGTCGATTGTAGCCACCATCGACACCCGACCAGAAGGCGACGATTCCGATGAGTCAAGCGGGCGGCGCTACTGGCACCGCTGCGCGGTCGATGTCGAAGAAAACAAGAACAATAAGTACCCCGTTCTGTGGACCGTCCACGTTCGCGATGTCGTCAACCACGCCACCGCAATCGTTGGTGGATTGAATATTGCTGAGCACTTGAAGCAAGCCGTCATCCTGGCAGCCCGATTCCACGATCACGGCAAGCGGCGTAGCGCGTTTCAGAAGGTGTTGGGGAACTTCCAGAACGCTGAACCCCTGTTGGCGAAGTCGGGAACCGGGAACCGCAACAACCAATTGAACGAAGACTATCGTCATGAGTTCGGATCGCTGGTCGATCTCGAACGCGAACCCGACTTCCAGAATTTGCCCAACGACGACATGAAGGAATTGGTACGGCATTTGATTGCCGTTCACCACGGCTATGGGCGTCCGCATTTTCCGAACCCTTACGACCCCGATCATCTCGACACAGAAGCCCTGGCCAGCGAAATCCCCCGGCGTTTCGCGCGTTTGCAGCGGAAGTACGGCCGGTGGGGCCTGGCGTATCTGGAATCGCTGCTGCGCGCCGCGGACTGGGCCGCGAGCGCGAATCCCTCTGCATTTGAGGAGGACAAGTCATGAGCATTCGCATCAACGTTGACCCGACGAACCCCGGCCAATTCTTCGCCTGCTGCGGGCTCTTGGAACTCGCGGACCGCTTATGGCTCGGCGCGGAAGGCTGGTTCGAGGGGCGGGAGTTTTGCATGGCGTGTGGCGGGACGCTGCAAGAATTGCTTGAGGTCGCAAGAGCCGTGACGATCGACGGCATGAGTGGTGATAGCGATTTGGACGATGACGCCGAAGCCGATGACGAGGATAACGCAACTTTGACGCCCGTTGAATTGCTGACACCAGTCGCATTGCGTCTCGATTGGTGGGCAGACAAGTCCATCAAAACCTGGGCGGGCTCAATGAACGTTCACTGCATCACGGTTGCCATGGCAAACGCAATCAACCCAAATAGACCAGATCCGTTCTCCCAGTGTGAGGTTGTCTACGATCCACAGAAACCGGATGGGGAACAGGGCAAACGGGGAGGTGGAAAGCGAAAAAAGCGCGAGCCGTTCTATTTTGACTCGCGACGAGGACCGAATGCCCACTCGCGAGATGTGGGTTTTTCACCGAATGACTTGAAGATGACCACGACTGCCTCGCCAGTCGTCGAATTCTTCTGCTTGGTGGGCCTGCAACGAAGCCGTCCGAAGCAGACACCGCGACCGCGCGTTTTCAACTACTTCACTTGGACGGCACCGCTTTCCACTTCGATTCTCCCGGCTGCTGTGTGTGGATTGCTGCCTTTTGTGGTGGGCGACGGCTATCAATTCTCGAACGATTTCCGTAGCGGGCAAAAGAAGCTGAAAGCTTTTTCACCCGCAGTACCCCTTTTTATTGAAGGAGACTGATCGATGTCTGATTTGACCAAGTACGACCACTATCTGACGCACGATGGCCCCGCGGCACTCGTCATTCGCGAGCCGCTGATGCCTGTGGAAGGCACCGACGGCGTGTTGTTCCCCGCGACCTTTGCTTCCGGCGATGGCTTTCCCGGCGGGTACAACATCGATGTCTTTCCAGAGGATAAGGATGTCGGCCCCGGGCTCGCCGCGAGAATCAAGGACGGCAAGCTAAAGCCGACGGCCGAGTTGTTCCCCCACAGCAAGAACGTCGCGCTCATCGACAGCGTCGGGGCGCAAGCGAACCGCATCGAGCCGTTATTCAAGGAAGAAAGCTACAAGCACCTCGTCCCGCAGATTGCGGTGACTGCCGGCAACAAGGAGGTGAGCATCCTCGACGCCTCGCACCGCGCTGGCGACGCGCTTGTCCGCTGCTCGTCGCTGCAATCGGAGTTGCAAGCTGCGTTCAAGGCGGTGCAGAACGGCGATGCGAGCCTGTTGGCAAAGATTGCCCCAACCTCGCTCGTGTTTGGCGTGTGGGACTCCCGTGACACGCAGGCGAAGTTGCCTCGCGTCGTCGCCTCTACCATCCGCGCGTTCGATGTCCGGAAACTCACCCGCTCCGCGCAGTTCAATCCACCGGTAGACTACGCCGCTCTCGAAGTGTTCAGCGAGGAAGACAAAGCAAAAGCGGAGGGGGACTCCAAGAACCCACTTGCGAAGCGCGGGTTCGTCCACGTCCCGGCAACAGGGTCGCACGGCGGAGTAATCGCGGACGGTGGTGTCGTGCGTAACGCCACACTGGGCCTAGCCGCGCTGCGCCTCCTGCACGCCGGGAAGAACGAAGCGAACACACTTACGCTGCGGCGATACATTCTCGGCCTGTCGTTGGTGGCTTTCACCCATAGCCCGACAGGTTACTTGCGGCAAGGTTGCCTGTTGGTGCTGAATCCGGAGATCCCGCGAGAGTTCGTGGAAGTTTACCCAAATGGCGACCGCAAGCCTTGCGGCATCACAGCCGAGCAGGCTCTGAAGTTCGCCACCGAGGCGGCGAAGGCGTTTGGCGTCGGCGATAACAAGACCGTGCCGTTCGACGCCGTGCGGGCGAAGAATGACGTGAAAGCGGAAGCGGGGGCGAAGCAGCCGAAGAAGGGTAAGGGGAAAGGCAATGCCACCGAGGTCGCCACTCAGCCGACGGAGGTGCGGGAATGAGTTCCTTCTTTTGCATCACCATCCGCTACCTTCAGTCGCTCGGCCACGGCCGCGCGCTCAGCCACGGCCGGGGGGATGGCGGCGAACCGGAATGGCCGCCTTCGCCCCTGCGAGTTTTTCAGGCGATCATCGCGGCTGCCGCGGGTCGCTGGAACGAACGAACGCGACTCAATCACGCGGTATCTGCCCTGTGGTGGTTGGAGCAACAGCAATCACCAACGGTGGTGGCGGCATCTGGTCTGGTTTCCGGCATAAAGTGTCAGTTCTATGTCCCCGATAACACGGCCGACCTGGTCGTGCCAGCCTGGTCACGGGGCGAAGTAACCAAGCAGGTGAAGCGAACCGAGAAAGTCGTTCGCCCCACACATCTATCAGGCGATGCCGTCCACTACCTCTTTCCCCTCGCCGATGGCAATCCAGAGTTCGCCAAGTATCGCCAGACCTTGATCGACGCCGCTCGCAGCATCACGCATCTCGGCTGGGGCGTCGATATGGTCGCCGGGGATGCGGCCATCGTCTCCGAGGAAGAGGCGGCCAAACTTCCCGGCGAGGTCTGGCGGCCTACTCCCGATAGCGGCGGCACGGCGTTGCGCGTTCCCATCACCGGGACGCTCAACGCGCTGATGGACAAGCACGAGGATTTTCTGAATCGCCTTTCGTCCGATGGCTTCAAGCCCGTGCCGCCGCTTGGCGCATTCGAAGTGATCCACTACCGACGGGCGACCGATCCGGTCGCGCGTCCCTTCGCGGCCTTCAGCATTCTCAAGCCGGACGCGAGCGGCAATCGCGCGTTTGACACTGAGCGCCGCTGTCGCGATGTCGCCGGATGGATTCGCCACGCCACGGGGAGCGCTTGTGAGGGCTGGCCGTTCGGCAGCATCGAAGGATTTGTGCACGGGCATGATGGACCGGACAAGCAACTGAAAGGCGAGCGCGCGAACGAACGCTTCATGTACCTACCGCTGCCGAGCATCGAACGACGGGGCGACCTCGGCAATCATGTCGGCGCGATTCGGCGCGTTCTCGTCACGGCGCCACCAGGCTTTCAAGATCGCATCGATTGGATTCGGCGTCGGCTGCCTGGTCAGGAGTTAGTTGCCCCGGATGGCGAGGTGACCGGTTTGCTCAACCTCCTGCCGACTTCTGATTGGGTGCTGACACGCTACACGAAATCGGCACACGTCTGGTCCACGGTCACGCCTGTTGTTTGGCCGGGCCACGACGACCGCGATGCCCGCAAGGCCAAGGCGATTCTGCGCAAGGCGTTTGTTCAAGGTGGTCTGGCGCCCGAACTGGTCGCTGGCATCGAGGAACTCGACTGGCGAACCGTCGGCTTCCGCGCCGGTGTCGATCTCGCTCATCGCTATCAACGTCCCGACCACATGAACGGACGCGCTTATCACGTCCGCGTCCGTTTCCCGCATCCCGTTCCCGGACCGCTCGCGGTCGGCGCGGGACGCTACCGTGGCTTCGGCCTTTTTGCCGCAGAGGATTGACATTCCCTTGGCACGGACGCCTTCCCCTTTTGGAGGCGTCGTCATGTCCGAGATTTTGGAGTCCGCGGATCTTGTGCCCGCACGGATGCTCAATGAATTTACCTACTGCCCGCGCCTGGCGTATCTCGAATGGGTGCAAGGCGAGTGGGCCGACAATCCCGATACGCTGGACGGCGCGTTCGTTCATCGCAATGCGGATCGGCCCGATCATCAACCGATCGACACGCCGAAGACGGAGGCGGCCGTCGATGAAAAGTTTCACGCGCGCTCGGTTCGGCTCGAAAGTGCCGCGCTGGGCTTGGTCGCGGTGGTGGACATTCTCGAAGTCGAGGGCAACGTCGCCACGCCTATCGACTACAAGAAAGGGCACGCGCCTGATATTCCGGAAGGCGCCTGGGAACCGGAGCGCGTGCAAGTGTGCGCTCAGGCGCTCCTTTTGCGCGAAGCGGGCTTCACCTGCACCGAGGGGATCATCTGGTATTCCGCATCGCGCCGCCGAGTCCGCATTCCATTCGACGACGTCCTCGTGGCGCGGACCATGGAACTCATCGCCGGTTGTCGCGATATGGCGCAAGGCGGCAAGATGCCGCTGCCGCTCGTGGATAGCCCGAAGTGTCCGCGCTGTTCGCTCGTTGGCATCTGCTTGCCCGATGAAACGAATCTGCTCCTGCACGAGGCGCAATCCCCGGCTCCAACACCCCAGAAGGCCGACGCGCCACGCATGCTGCTGGCGCCGCGCCCCGAATCCATCCCGCTCCACGTCGTCGAACCCGGCGCACGTCTGGGCAAGCGCAACGATCGGCTCGTCGTCGAACTCAAAACGGAAAAAATCGGCGAGGTTCGCTTGAAGGACATCTCTCAGGTTTGTCTCTATGGCCCCGTTCAGGTCAGCACGCAGGTGATGGCCGAGTTGTTCGAGCGTGAGATTCCCGTCTGCTACTTCTCGACGGGCGGCTGGTTTCGCGGTATCGCGCATGGCTTACCGCACAAGAACATCGAGCTGCGCATCCGTCAACACGCCGTCGCCGCGGATCCCGCCAGGTCGCTGGCGCTGGCAAAACAGTTCGTCGCCGGGAAGATTCGCAATTGCCGAACGCTGCTTCGGCGAAATACGGAGGACGACGCCGACGGCCTGCTCGAATCGCTCGCCCAGTCCGCCCGTGAAGCCGAGCGGGCCGACAACATCGCTTCGCTCCTGGGCATCGAAGGCATGGCCGCCAAGCGCTACTTCGCCGGCTTCGCGAAGTTGCTGAAGGAAGAGCGAGGCTTTCGTTTCGATGGCCGTAATCGCCGGCCGCCCACGGATCCCGCCAACGCGACCTTGTCGTTCCTTTACGCCATGCTCGCGCGCGAGCTGACGGTGGCGGCGCTCGCCTGCGGGCTCGATCCGTATTTGGGATTCCTGCATCAGCCTCGATATGGCCGACCCGCCCTGGCGCTGGACCTCGCGGAGGAATTCCGCCCGCTGCTGGCCGATTCGACGGCGCTGTCGCTCTTCAACACCGGCGAATTGAAGCCCGATGACTTCGTCTGTCGAGCCGGCGCCGTCGCCTTGAAGCCGGCTGGCAAAAAAGCGGTCGTCGCCGCCTGGGAACGCCGACTCCTCTCCGACGTCACGCATCCGATCTTCGGTTATACGATTTCGTATCGGCGCGTGGTCATGGTGCAAGCGCGGCTCCTGGGCCGAGTCCTTGCTGGCGAGCTGCCCGAATATCCCGCATTCAAGACACGGTGAACCAATGCGTTCCGTCTTTTTGATCGCCTACGACGTGACCGACGGCAAACGTCGAACCAAGATTCATCACAAATTGAAAGGCTACGGCGAAGCTCTACAATATTCCCTGTTCCGCTGCGCGCTCACGCCAAGCGAACGGATGCTCCTGCGTTCCGAAATGTGGGAATTGATAAACCACACGACCGACCGCGTGCTCTTGATCGACCTCGGTCCGGATGAAGGCCGCGGGCGGTCGGCATTGGAATCGTGGGGTAAGCCGCTCGAGGATCCGGCATCTCACAACGGAATCTTGATCATCTAACCGGCCGATTCCGCTTGCGAGCGGTTGAGTGCCGGCGAAAAGTCGGCCCTTGCTCGCCGACGTAAAGCTCTTTGAAAACTTGGTTTATGTAGAGAGCATTGAAAATGCGCCGCGATCGTGTAAGGAAGAAAGAGGTTGTTCGCAAACGCGCTCGCAAGTCCAGAGTTTGCTTGATGATGGGACGCGAGCGGTCTCCACGGCTTCACCGCCGTGGCCGAATTGAAGCTAGGAAAGCCGGATGCCGTTACGGTCGGAGTCCCACCGTCTCCACGGCTTCACCGCCGTGGCCGAATTGAAGCTCCGAGCCCCATGTTGCGATTCCGACGATTGGCGCGCCGTCTCCACGGCTTCACCGCCGTGGCCGAATTGAAGCCGTATTCGTGCAACGCACTATCCACGGTTGACTACTAGTCTCCACGGCTTCACCGCCGTGGCCGAATTGAAGCGTCGAGCCCCATGTTGCGATCCCGACGATCGGAGCGGTCTCCACGGCTTCACCGCCGTGGCCGAATTGAAGCTTCGCCAGCTGCCAAGTTTGGATCAAGATTGGCATAGTCTCCCCGGCTTCACCGCCGTGGCCGAATTGAAGCATTCAGGCGATGCGGTTGCTGGTAAGCTGAAAGCCGCGTCTCCACGGCTTCACCGCCGTGGCCGAATTGAAGCAAGGCAGGTATATCCTGGGGACAGTATCTTTGGCCCGTCTCCACGGCTTCACCGCCGTGGCCGAATTGAAGCCAGCTGCCAGGGCCAGCTGATCTTGTCGCGTTCGGGGTCGTCTCCACGGCTTCACCGCCGTGGCCGAATTGAAGCTCGGCAAGAGAATGTGTCGATGCCATTATTTTTTGGGTCTCCACGGCTTCACCGCCGTGGCCGAATTGAAGCTACAGTGGGCCATCGCGCAGCGATGGCGCGCCGACCGGTCTCCACGGCTTCACCGCCGTGGCCGAATTGAAGCGAGAGGCGTTCGGTTGCGCGCGTGGTGGAAATCATTTGTCTCCACGGCTTCACCGCCGTGGCCGAATTGAAGCGCTAACGTGGATTAGTTGACCGGTGCCGCAATAACGGGTCTCCACGGCTTCACCG
>SHZY01000037.1 GCA_009692065.1 Gemmataceae bacterium | reverse complement strand
TGGAGTCGAAGGGGATCGAACCCTCAACCTCCGCATTGCGAACGCGGCGCTCTCCCAATTGAGCTACGACCCCATCATTGGACTCATGAATTTTACGCTTTGGCCCCGCAGCGTCAACCTGCGATTATCACGCCAAGGTCCGCAACACCGCCCGCACCGGACTGCCATCGAAGCCGACCAGCTTGAGCGGCAGCGCGATCAGCTCGTAAAGCCCCGCCGGCACGTCACGCAGCACCAACCCTTCGAGGATCACGATGTCGTGCTCCAGGCACGCGTGATGAGTGGGCAAGTCCTTCGCAGCAAACACGTCAACGCTCGGCGTATCGATGCCGACCAACTTGACGCCATGTCCTTTCAAGAATGCGATCAGCGCGGGCGACAAAGCCGCGTAATCCTCGTTGAAGTTTTCTGGATCGGGATACGAGTCCGTGGCGATCAACACCCGAGGCGTTTCGATCGGCCCCAGTAGCTCCGGAACGACACATTGGCCTCTCGCCACGTTCACGCGCATCACCTGGCACGGGCCCAGGTACCAATCCAGCGGGCATTGGTCGATGGTGGCAGCGCCGCGCCCGACATGGCACGGCGCGTCCACGTGGGAACCGAGATGCACCGTTGTGCGCAGTGCTGATGCGGCGACAGGATCGCCATCGCACATGACGCGGTGTGACAGCGGCACATCGCCGGGCCAAACGGCCAACCTCGGCGTCAACGGCGGGGAGATGTCGTAGATCATGCTGGTCAGTATATTCGCCACCAATGAACATCAAACGATTACCCGCGATTCATCACTGCACTTCGCAGCCGCTGCGCTTCTTCGGGCGCGAAGCCGAACTCGCGATGCTTGATCACGCCTTGAATGGCGCGGAGCCGAGCGTGGCCGCGATGATTGGCCCGGGTGGCCAGGGCAAGACGGCCATTGTGCAGCAATGGTTGACCCAGGTGGGGACGCGCGACGGCGTCTTCCTCTGGAGCTTCTACCGCGGCAAGGATAGCGACCTCGCGCTGCGTGAGATGCTCGCTTATGCCGAAGGACTCGATAAGCCGCCCGATGTTTCCGCGAGCTGGTGCGTCGATCGTCTGCTCGCCATTTTGAAGACGGAACGCTGGGCCCTGGTCCTCGACGGCACCGAGGTCGTGCAGCACGAACAGGGCGCCTGGTTCGGGCGTTTCGTGCATCCGGAGCTGGGCAGGCTACTTGAAGAGCTGGCATCCGTCGCGATTCCGGGCGTGGTCGTCCTGACGAGCCGCTTTCCGATGCCGACGCTGGAGCGACGCCGTCATGCGCAGGTCATTTCGCTGAGCACGTTAGACATGGTCAGCGCGACGAGCTTGCTGAAAACGCTCGGCGTCACCGGGACGGATCCCGTAATCAGCGCGGCCGCGCGATCCTGCGGCTTGCACGCCAAGGCGGTCGAGTTGCTGGGCACCTACCTCGTCCACTACCACGAGGGCAGGGGAGAGCGGTATCGCGAATTGCCGCAGTCCGCACTCGCCGGCGGCAGCGATGAGGAGGTTTGCGTTTTCCGTGTTCTGCAAGCACTCCAGGCCGTCATGCCTGGCGAACTGCAGGATCTGCTCGCACTGGCCATCTCCTTTCGGCAACCGACGACGGAAAAGCGTCTGCTCGATTACTTGCAGAGCGACCCGCTGCGGCATTTACTGCACGACACATGGGGCCGGTGCTATGAGCCTTTCCAGGCGCGTACACTCGATTGGCTGCAAGCGCAGCTTCAAATGCTGGTTGAATTGCGGCTACTGGAACGCGTCGGCCAGTTGGACGAAGTCGTACTTGACGCCCATCCCCTGGTGCGCAGCGGTTTCGAGTATGTACTTGGCAGCAAGCACCACGCCCACACGGCACGGGCCGGCTTTTTGTGCGGCCGTCCGGACCGCCGCCCGGCGCTCAGCCTGGAAGACGCCAGTGAAGAGGTCGAGCTCTTTCACGCCTACGCCGACGCCGGTCTCTGGAATGAAGCCGACAGCACCTTTGTTGCCCTCGACAATCCCAAGCATCGCTTCCTCGCGCCGGCATTCGAACGCGATCTCTTGCTGCGATTCTTCCCCAATGGCGACTGGCGGCTGCCGCCCCTATGGACCGGCTTCGGACGCTACCGCAGCCTCGCGATCTGCTTCGAAATGCTCGGCCTGTTCGAAGACGCGATCGAAGCCTACCGCCCCGTTGATGCCCCGCTGCGCGGCGACGCCTTGATTGCCCTCGGCCGCCTGCAGCCGTTTCTCGATGTGCCTCAGGTCTCGCAACCGTGGCAGGCGCTGTGGCAAGCATACCTCGCTCATGCATTGTGTCTGCTGGGCAAGAAAGACGAGGCTCTGCGCGTCGCCCAGTCGATCGTACCGGCCGATGTCTACGAATGGGTCCACGTCTTCGAGTGCTTACTGCGGCTCGGCCGACTCGACGCAATCGATCTCGGCAGCCTACTTTACCTCGCGCCGTTGGCCGAAGAGCACCACTGGACCCGCCTCGCCCGCCAGCGCATGCGGCTCGATTACTTGCGCGTGCAAGGGCAGGGCGGCGCCGATCTCGGCAAGGAGTATCGCGAATTGCTTGATGCATATGACCGCGGCGGGTTGCCTTTCGAGCGAGTGCTGACACGGCTCAGCTACGGGCGCTGGCTACAGACGGCGGGAGAATTAGAGCAATCTCGTTCAATTGTCGGCACGGCGTTGGAAATTTGCCGCTGGTTTGGGATGACAATCCTGGAAAGGGATTGCAGTGCGTCGGACACGCGGCCATGAATGAAGCACTCGCTCGGCGCCTGGCCTATCCCAAATGCCTAACCACAAAGACACAGTGGCACAGAGAAGAGAAGAAGGGGAAAAGACCGGCCCCATGTCGTCAATACCGAATTCCTTGCAGTGAATGAAAACCCGATTCCCCTCTCATCTTGCCTTCTCTGTGTCTCTGTGGTTAGTCCCCGCTATTTCTTGTTCAGATGTGCCACGACAATGCGGATGTCATCGTACGGAACCTTCTCTTCCAGGGCGATGAACAGCGGCTTCAGTCTCGCCCCGCCATGCTCCTCGACCGCGGCGGCGACCCGATTATAGATCGCCGGAGCAACCCACATCGCGACGCTCGCCGGCTTGTCACGCTGGATGTACTCGCACAGATATTCCGTGACCGTGGTCCGCGCGCGTCCGGTCTGCTCGGCAACGTCTTCAATGGCCGCCCCTTCGCTAAAGAGCTTGATTGCCAACGCTCGTGACGGAGTTATCGCCGCGGTCTTGGCGGGCTTTGGCGGCGGAGGCGGGGCATCGGCCACAACATCCATCGGTACATCGTGCTCCGCGCAGTAATCCGTGATGCAGGCCAGCAACGATTCGCCGAAATCCTCGATCTTGCGCGTGCCGATGCCGTAGACCAGCAGCAGTTTGGCAGGCGTAGAGGGCCGGATGCGGGCCAGCTCGCGCAAGGTCGCGTCGCTGAAAATGATGTATGGCGGCTTGCCGGTTTGCTTGGCCAATTCGAATCGCCACTTGCGCAACGCGTCTGCCAGATCACGATCCACGCCCTCCCACGAGGATTCATCGGCGTGCGAGCGTTTCACTCTTTCCGTCCGCTCCTTGCGAGCCGGTTGCAGGAGTTGGACTTTTGTTTGCTTCCCCTTCATCACTTCCCATGATGCGAAGTTGAGCTTGAGGACGGGGTATTCGTCCTCCGACTTCATCAGGAACCCCTGGCCGATCAGTTGAAAAATCCAGTCGCGGACGGTCGTCTTGGCGTGTTCTTTCAGGAGGCCAAAGGTGGTGAGTTGGTCATGCTGAAGTTGGCGAACGCGTTCGGTGTCTTCGCCGCGCAACACGCTGATGACGTGGTTGACGCCGTAGCGTTCGTTGACGCGGGCCACACACGAGAGGATCTTCTGGGCAACGACCAGGGCATCCTCGACCTTCTCGACATCGCCCAGGCACAGATCGCACGCCGCACAGCTCGGCTCCTCGTATTTCTGCCCAAAATAGTTGACCAGCGCCTTGTGCCGGCAGACGGCGCCGCGCGCATAGCGGTCCATGTCCTCGGCATGGCGGAGCGCATTGGGGAGAAAGTCGTCCGCGACCTCGTTTTCCATTGCCGACTTTTGCAGGATCGCTTTCCACGTCAGAAAATCCTGGCCCGAATGCAGGAGCACGCACTCCGCCTCCAGCCCGTCGCGGCCGGCCCGGCCTGTCTCTTGCTGATAATGCTCGACCGATTTCGGCATCGACGTGTGCAAGACGAAGCGGATGTTCGAGCGATCGATACCCATGCCGAAGGCAATCGTCGCCACGATGATGTCAGACTCCTCGTTGATGAACGCCTCTTGCACGCGCCGGCGCTCGTCGCCTTCCATGCCCGCATGATACGCCATCGCCTTGTAGCCCCAACCCTTGACCGTCGCCGCCATGTCATCAACGTCGCGCCGCCGCAGACAGTAGATGATGCCCGACTCCCCCTTGCGGCGTTCGAGCACCTCGCGCACCTGCTTGTCCACATCGCCGCGGCGCAGGACGCGATAGGTGAGATTGGGTCGATCGAAGTTGCCGACGAGCACGAGTGGATTGGTCAGAGCCAACTGCTTGCAAATGTCGGCCCGCACTTGCTCGGTCGCCGTCGCGGTGTAGGCGTGGACGTTGGCGCCGGGAAAGATCTCCTTGATGCGGCTCAACATGCGATACTCGGGGCGAAAATCGTGCCCCCAGTGGCTGATGCAATGGGCCTCGTCGATCGCGAACGTCTTGACGTCGATCTGCCGGCACAGGTTCTGAAACTCCGCCATCATCAGTCGTTCGGGCGACACGAACAGGAGCCGAATGGCGCCGTCGCGCACGTCCTGCTCATAGGAAAAGCGTTCCGCCGGCGACAGCGAGCTATCGAGCTGAATGGCCGGCACGCCGCAGGATTGCAGCCCGTCCACCTGATCCTTCATGAGCGCGATGAGCGGCGAGATGACGACGGTGGTGCCACCACGCAACACCGCCGGCGCCTGAAAGCACAGCGACTTCCCGCCGCCCGTGGGCAATACCAGCACCGAGTCGCGTCCTTCCAGCACCGCCCGCATCGCGTCCTCTTGCAATGGCCGAAAGGTGGCGAAGCCCCAGTGCTTCTGGATCAGTTTTTTGAGGTCGGCGATCATGGGGGGTATTCTATTCGCCAGCAAGCATGTTAGCCGAACGCGCCAGCGACGGATTACCTGTCCGTCGCTGGCGCGTCCGGCTAATACGAGAACCTGCCAGCTGCGGTCGAGCAATTCGAGCCTGACAAATCCCAAATTCCACTGGCACCAACTCCCGCCCAGCGGATACCATGAACCTGTCAGCCAGGAAATGGATGCCGCACGGACTCTCTCGGGAACCGTGGCATGGATACCAGCTCGAAACGCCACGACGCGATTGAGGCCAAGCTTGGCCTGTGGGATGCCGTCAGCATCATCGTCGGCATCATCATCGGCGTGGGCATTTTCGACACGCCGCACGGTATCTTTGAAAGGGTCTCTCATCCGGCCATCGCCGTTGGGCTTTGGGTTCTCGGCGGGGTGCTGTCACTGATCGGCGCTCTTTGTTTTGCGGAGCTTGCCAGCACCTATCCACGCTCCGGCGGCGAATACGTTTACCTTACCCGTGCGTTTGGTCCGCTGACGGGGTTCTTGTTCGCCTGGTCGCAACTCTCGGTGACGCGATCGGGCAGCATCGCAGCCATGGCGTATCTCTTCGGGAAATACGCCGCCGCCCTGATCGGCTTCGATGCCGATTCCGGGATGCTCTACGTACTGGCGGCGGCGTCCGTGCTATTGCTTACCTTCGTGAATGTTCTTGGTGTCCGAGTCGGGGCCGGCACGCAGAATGTGTTGACGACCGCCAAGGTGCTCGGCCTGACCGCGATCATTCTGGTTGGTTTCACCTGGGGGCGAGGCGATCTCGCGGTTCCGGAGAATCCCCGCGCCGCGGGCGCCGGCTGGTTCGTCGTGGCGATGATCTTCGTACTGTGGACTTACTCCGGCTGGCATGAGGCCGCCTACATCGTGTCCGAGGCTCACAATCGCACGCGCAACATACCGCTCGCCCTCTTGATCGGCACGGCCCTGGTGACGGTGATTTACGTGGCGGTGAACCTGGCATTCGTCTTTGCTCTTGGCTTCGACGGGGCCCAGGAGAAATTCGCCACGCAGCGGATTCTCGATCTCGTCTGGCCCGGCTACGGCGCCCGCGCGATGAATGTGCTGATCGTGGTCTCATCACTGGGGGCGATCAACGGCATGATTTTTACCACGGCGCGAATCTACTCCGAGTTCGGTAGGGATCACCGCGTCTTCAGGTTGTTGAGCCATTGGAGCAAACGCATGAAGACGCCGGTGCGCGCCTTGGCGATTCAATGCGTCATCTCGACGGGCATGATCGTCGGCGTCTGGCTGGCCGGCATGGGCAGCGACGGCTTCGACAGCATGGTCCGCCTCACCGTCGCCGTCTTTTGGAGTTTCTTTTGCTTGACGGGCGTCGCACTGATCCGCCTGCGCACGCTGGATCCTGATCTCCACCGTCCGTTTCGCGTGCCGATCTACCCGCTCCTGCCGATCATTTTTTCGGGATGGTGCTTCTACATTGTGGCCGGCGCCGTCGCTGACGACGTGAAGAACGGCCGGGTTGAATCGCTGGTCGGCGTCGCCATCCTGTGCGTGGGGCTGCCGCTCTACTTCATTCCACAGAAAATGCGGCAACGGCAGCCGCAGCAGGACTTGCATGCGGTTTCGAAGTGAACGTCATGTATCTGGCCGCGTTCTGCGGGCGCTAAACGAAGACCGGGATCACTTGTTCGCGGCTGCCACGGCGGCTTCCAGTTGCTGCAGGTTCTCCGGGAATCGCTTGAGGACCAACTGCAAGCGTTCGTACGCGGAGCCTCCGGTGGTGGGCCAGCGGGTGAGCCATTCGGTCAGCGGCTGCGAGATGTACTGCATGACGAGCGCTTGCTGGCGGGCCCGGGTCTGCTCGCGATGGAACTCGACGTACTGCTTGCCGAAGAACTCCGTCAGCATCTGAATAACGGATGCGGAGAGCGGAGCCATGGCCACGGCTGCAATAGCAGGCCCTACGCCGAAAGTCGGTACAGCCAAAAGGATCGCCGCCGCTGATCCGGTGATCGTAACAACTTCAAGGGTGAACTTGGTGCCGCGGAAGGCAGCGAGAGCGTTCGGGCTTTTCTCGAGATCTTCGTAGATTGCCCTCGCGGTGCGTTCGACCTCGTCGCCGAGGCTGATCTGGAAGCCTCGGAACGATTCGTTAAATCGCTCCTTGATTTGCGTGTCGAGCCCCGCATTGAATCCCTGAAGCACGTATTGCCAAAGCGGATGCGTGGCGGCTTTGCTGGCCGCTTCCTTGCGGAAGTGATCGATCCAGCCGCTCAGGGCGCTTTCGAGGACTTGCCGTTCGGGCATGCTGGTCTGGTCCGGCCGCGCCAACACCGACGAAAAGAGCTGCTTGGTCCACGTGTACGGCATGCGCAAGACGCCCAGGGTCAGGCTGGCGAATCGGCCAACGCCCGGCAGTTCGAGCAACTCCAGCAAGCGAACCAGCGCTTCATCAAAACGGCGAAACCGCTCGGTCGTCAAGAACTCGCGGCGGTAGCGGTCGTCGAACTCCAACTGTCCTTCACGCACCAGTTGCCGCCAACCTTCGAGCGCGAGGAGATCGTCGCGGGCAACGCTCACGAGGTGCTGCTGATGGCTCGACAGATAACCGGTCGCAGCCCTCAAGGTACGCTGGCGCGCGACGCTGAGCGGCTCGCCCAAGACGAAGATCTGATTGACGATGGGCACGCGATATTCCGGCGCATTGCGGCAAGGATCGACGATCTGCAGCGGTGTCAGTTGCGGCACCGTGAGCGTGGCGACCGCGCGGGCGGGCATCCGATCGAGCACCTCACGCTGAAAGTGGGCGACGAATGCAGGCGCGTCGGCCTCGCGCATCTTCACCAGGCAAACGACGACCATCTTGCCAGAGCGCAAGAGCAAATTGAGAAACTGCGTCGGCACCTCGTCGTTGTAACGTTCATCGGAGGCGACATAGACGACGACATCGGCAAGGGCCGCGACTTCGAGTAAGCGCGGCACGTATCCCGTGGCCACCCAGGTCGTCATGTCGGGGCAATCCCAGACCAGGAACTTGTCGAGGACGCCGAACTGGCCGGCTTCCGGACTGACGCGGCGAAGCTGGTAGACATCCGCGTCGAGACTGGATGGCTCGTTCTTGTTGAGTCGTTGCAGTGAGCCGAGGAATCCAAGACTGGAGGGCCAGTCGACCGCGGCATTTATGGGCGCGTAGGCGACGGGATGGCGGGTGAAGCCGGCCTGGGGATTGGACTCCGCAAGCCCGGCCCCGCACAGCATGTTCGCCACGGTGCTCTTGCCTGCGCCGGCGCCGCCGACGACCGCCACATGCAGCGGCGCCGCCCCTTGCCCTTCGAGAAACGGCCCGACGACATTTCGCACCAACGCGGCCGCATAGCGCAACTCGCCCGCCTGGGCGGCATGCTGCGGCTGGCTGCAGGCGTGCTGCTCCAGCCAGGCCAGATCCTCGGCCAGTTGCTTCGTCAAGCTGCGAACGGCGGCTTGCTCCATTGGGGATCCCTTTCTGGACTATCCAGCAAACAAGGGGAGTGTCTCGGGAGGGCGAGGCTCCCGCCGAGCCGGCGAGTGCAAATGAGTAAGACGAGTTGCAAGCACCGGCTCGGCAGGAGCCTCGCCCTCCCACAAATCATTCCAGTTGTCGATCCAAGCGAAACGCATCCATCGGCATCGTCAGCGGCTGACCTAGCATCATTTCCTTCAGCAGCAGCGCCGTGCCAGGCGAGAGCTGAATGCCAGCGCGAAAATGCCCCGCGGCGACGAACAAATTCTCGACACCAGGAACGGGGCCGATGAACGGCAAGCCATCCGGACTGCCCGGCCGAAGCCCCGCCCAGGTTTTCTCGAGTGCTGCCCCGGCCAGCGCTGGCACCAGTTTCAGTCCGAGTGCGAGCAGCCCTTCGATTCCCGCTGCCGTCGTCGTCTTGTCGTAACCGACGTGCTCTTCCGTCGAACCGATCAACACCCGGCCATCAAGACGGGGCACGAGATAGCGAGATCCCCACAGGAGGATGCGTTGAAACAGGACCCTGCCGGGATTGACCAACGCGATCTGTCCGCGCACCGGCTGAATGTTGAGCCGAAGCCCGAGCAGTGCGAGCAGACGATCGGTCCAGGCGCCGGCGGCGAGCAGCACCCGGTCTCCTGTAAACATTTCGTTGGCGGCGCGCACTCCTTTGATGCGACCCGATTCGACGACCAGAGCGTCGACAACCATCTCCTCGTGAATGGCGACTTTGCCGGTATCCAGACAGGCGGCCCGCAACGCTTGCAAATGGCGAGGATTGCGGACCTGGGCCACCCCGGGCACGTGAACCGCCTCGCCCAGGTCGGGGGCCAATCCCGGCTCCAGGGCCAATACATCTTTTTCCGCCAAGTGTTTGGTTGCAACTCCGAGGCCGTACCACTCGTCGGCAGAAGCGTGGCCGGTTTCACCGAGAAACTCCAATCCCCCGCAGCGGACGAAACCGTTGTCGATGCCAGTGCGCACCTGAAGTTCACTGGAGAGGTCCGGAAAAATCGCTCCGCTCAAGGCGCGTAGCCGATCGAGCGGATACTGGGCGTGCTGGACATCGCTGGGAGGCAGGATGCCGGCGCCGGCCCAGGATGACTCCGTACCCGTCTGGCTCTGCTCGCACATGACGACGCGCGCACCATCGCGGGCCAGCAAGTACGCCGTCGTCAGGCCGATGACGCCGCCGCCGACAAGAATGACATCGCCGCTACGCTCCATGACATATTTATAGTCGTCGCACGCTGGAAACGCAGCATCACCAAACGAAAAGCCTTAATTTCATCCGCGCAAAGATAGGCCGATGCGTATGATGTAAGAAACGACGCGGAGGAGGCCGCCATGCCTGGCACCAAGATCTTGACGAAACTAGACGCGGCAATTTGCTTGAAAGCGGCCTGGCGCGCTGCCCAGGACCTCGGCTTCTCGCTGACGCCGATCGCGGACGGCGCGAAGAGTTTCACCGCAACCAAGGGGAGCGCGGTGGTCGCTTTGATCGCGGGAGCATTTGCACCTCAATGCGTTTTCCAGATTTCGGTAGAATCCTACTCCGATGCAAACGAGCTGGTGCTACAGAAGAACAAGCCCTGGCTGTCCAGCGGAGCCGTCGGCGTGAACAAAGTGAATCGCCAGGCGGAAGATCTGCTGAGCGCAATCGTTCGCGCCATCGAGAAGGAAGGCGGGGCGATCCTGGAACGCAAAGAATTCTAACCATCCTCGTTTAGCGCCCGCATGGCGTCTTACGGGGGCTAAACGAAGAAAGCTCAATACCCCTTCTGCTTATCAACAACACACAGCAGCGGCTCACCGGCGGTAAAACGGCGGACGTTCTCGCGGAACAACCGCCAGGCCCGGTCTCGCGCCCCGTTGGACTGGCCGCCGATATGCGGACTGACGACGACGTTGGTCATCTTCCACAGCGGATGCGCGTCCGGCAGCGGCTCCGGGTCGGTCACATCTAGCCCGGCGCCAGCAATCGTCCCCTCCTTGAGCGCGGCCATCATCGCCTTTTGATCGACGAGTCCGCCGCGGGCGATGTTGATGAAATGAGCGGACTTCCTCATCGCGTCGAACTGGCTGGCCCCGAACATCCCCTTGGTTTCCTTCGTCAACGGGCAGGCGAGGACGACGACATCGGCCTTGGGAATTAGCTCCATCATTTTCGCAGGCCGATCGAGGCTG
The DNA here is from genome assembly GCA_009692065.1 of Gemmataceae bacterium. Classification (GTDB taxonomy): domain Bacteria; phylum Planctomycetota; class Planctomycetia; order Gemmatales; family Gemmataceae; genus SIAQ01. The sequence continues at coordinate 33,377 of SHZY01000037.1, read as the reverse complement.
AACACAAACGCCGGCTTGACGATTGCTTCGTTCGGATCGACAGCGATGACGCGCATGCCAAAGGCGTCAGCCCGGCGTGCGATCTGCGTGCCGATGCCGCCCATGCCGACGATCAGCATCGTCTTGCCGTGCAACTCCTGGGCGTGCGAGGTGTCTTTGAGTTTCTTCCAGTGCTCCTTGTAGGCGGTTTGCTTGTGAAGTTCCGGCGCCAGCCCGCGCGTCAGCGCCAGGAGCAATGCCATCGCTTGATCGGCGACGTTCGGGCCATAGAGCCGGGCGGTGTTAGTCATCGTGATGTCGCTGCGCACGAGTTCGGGCACCAGGTCCTTCTCGACGCCCGCGTGGCCGACCTGGATCCAGCGCAGTTTCGGGTTCGCGTCGACGATATCCGAGGTGCAGAAGCCAAGCACCGCGTCGGCGCCCGCGGCTTCCTTGGCGGCTTCGTCGGCCGTCTTGACGGGGATGAAGAACACATCAGGCGCGATCAGCTTCAACTCACGCAGCCGGGCAGGCATCAGCGCCGGCACCACGATCTTCTTCGGCGCCGCCCAGCCCTTGTCTTTCTTCGTCGGCGACGGCCCTTCATAGATGCCGAAATCTTCGATGAGGTCCCATGGCATCGCTCGGCCGGTCAACTCGTCGAAGACATGGCGAGCCTCCGCCTTGCGTGTGTTGGCTTCGATCTCGGTCCATTCCTTGTGCCAGGGCATGTCGATGCTTTTCAAAATATCTTCGAAGTCTTTTCCCGCGGCGAGGCCCTTTTTCACATGCTCGCGCAGCTCGACAAAAAACCTCCGCTGCTTGGTCAGCACATCCTTGGCGGCCAGTGGACCGTGACCCGGACAGACGATCTTGACGTCGAGCTGTTGGGCTTTCTCCAGCACGCGAATCCACGATGCCGAATCGGAGTGCCCCATGTAGTTGAACGGGCCATTCGTGCAGGCGTCGCCCGTGCAAAGAATCTTGTGCTTCGGCAAATACAAGAAGGCATCGCCCGCGGTATGGGCGTGGCCAAGGAAGAGCAGCTCGACGTGCTGCTTCTTGTCCGAGAAGACCAGCTTTTCGTCGAAAATCAGATCGGGGACCTTGAGGTAGCTGCCGGCGATGTCCTTGCGGCCCTCCTTGCCTTTGCCGGCATCGGCGAATTCCTGCGGCCCGTTGATGCGCAAAAGGCGAGCGCAATTCGTTTGGGCAATGATGGTCGCTCCCTCCTTGGCATAGATGGCGTTGCCGTAGGCGTGATCGCCGTGATGGTGCGAATCGAGCACGTAGCGGATCGGCTTATCGGTTGTTTTCCGTATCGCCGCGATAACGTCGCCGGCTTCCTTGGGGAAGTTGGCGTCGTAGACCATGACGTAATCCTCGAAGACGATCCAGATATTGTTGCTGCCGCCGAACACGACCGTCTTGTCCGTCGCGCTGATCTGCGAGAAGCGGAAGAACACGCCGGGGGCGATCTCGCGCACTTCGTTAAACTTCATGGCCGGCGGCGGCTGGGCTGGCGCTGACGAGGCCAAGAGGACAAGCAACAGCACGGCCAGGCCAAAAGAAAGAGTACGCATGGTGCAATCACTCCCATCCGAAAGGAAACCAACAAGGCGTCAAGCAGGGGAAAGGAATAATCTACGTGAAGGCTGAGGCGAATGCAACGATGAAAACGCGCACTCATTCCACGCGCCGGCGGCGCTCTTGAGGCTCTTGCGTGGGCGCATCGAACGGCGGAGCTTCGTCGTGTTGGGGCAAGGCGAAAGCTTGCAACAAATTGTTGGTCAAGGCGGCGATCACGCGCGTGCCCCCGGGCGTGATCGCCAACCAATCCACGGCATGCTTGACGTCATGGAAGGCGTAGAGCAAGCGGGCGCCCGCGAGATTCCAGACTTGCAAGCAGGCCAATCCGCGTCCCTGGTCGGCGGCGAGCGTGCCCGCCACTAGCAGTCGATTCGCTCCCTGATCGAGGAGGACCGCCATCGGAATGAGGTCCGCCTGGTCGGTCGGTGGAAAGCATTCCTGCGTCTGCTTCGAAGTTGCCTCAAGCCGCCACACAGATGGATGTGCGGCGTGTTTCACCTCGGCCGGTCTGGCTGCCGCAAAGAGAACGCCGTGCCTGGAACTGAATTGCACGCCGGCGATTGCCTGTTGAGGAAGGCGAAACCGCTGCACGCACGCGCCGGTCTGCGCGGACCACACGGCGACATGGCCGCGTTCGCTGCCGGCCAGGAGCAGGTTGCCGTCGGCTGAGAAGGCGATGGAGGTGATTTTTGCACCCCAGTCGGAGTCAGCCAGCGTGCGATCCTTCCTACTTGTAAGCTTCCAGAGGCGGACACTGCCTTCACGATCGCCGGCAGCCGCGAAGTTGCCATCCGGCGAGAAAGCGAGAGCGCTGATCGGACTTTCGTGTTCCCGCATTCGCCTCATGCGCCGGCATCTCCCGATATCCCAGTAGCACACGTCTCCGAGCCGATCGCCCGAGAGTGCGCGATCGCCGGTAGTGGAAACGGCGACGGCGGTGACGATCTCGTCGTGTCCGCCAAAGCGGTCAAGCTTCTTGCCCGTCTTCATGTTCAGGACCAGAACTTCGTCATCCTGCCCCGCCAGGGCCAGCACGCCTCCGGGGCCGTAGGCGATGCACTCCGCCGGCTCCACCAGGCGGATTTCGCCGATCGTCGCCCAGGAGGAGCTTCCCGCCGCGGCATTGCGCGCAAATTCCGACGGCGGCTTGTTCACCTCGGCAGCTGCGGCCTGCTTGTCGCGGCTGTCGGCGCGGGCCTCATTTTTCTCCCAGGGAGCTTGGTGCTCCTCGACATCGACCTCGGGGATCTCATCGTCGGCGACGGGAATGACGACGGGGATATCCTCGGACAAAGTGAACGCGTCCGCCGGTATGACTTCCGGCGGCGTCGCAAGGGCCTGAATGTGAACGACATCCTCCGGCTCGGCCACTTCCAGCACATCGGGAATCTCGTCCGCCGCGGACATTCCCAAAACCGGCGGCGTGTCTCCAGAAGCCGGAACCAGAATCAAATAGCCGCACTCGAAGCAAGCGATCCTCTCGCCCGCCTGATCTACGCGAGCGATTATGACGTTGCCACACTGACAGGCCAACGAAATCGACATGCGCAGGTTCTCTCGCGCGGGATTCAGGTCGTGGTTGGCAACCAACATGCGGCAACGCTATTTTGCGACGCCTTCGATCTTGTACTGCGTATTCTTGGGCAACACAAACAGATGGACGTGGTGCCGAAAATCGCGCGTACGGCCCGCCGTATAGCTGAAAGTCGCTGCCTTGCCATCGTCACTGAGTTTGGCCGATAGCTGGTCCTGACCGGATCCGCCCCAGGCGAACAATACTAACTTCTCCTTGCTGAAATCGACTTGCTTCTTGATGGCTTGCGTGTCGGGGATCAGTTTGTCGAGTTCATCGGCATTGGCAATCAGCTTGGGTATGCCAACGCGTCCCTTGGCGAAGTCAACCTTGATTCCCTTGGCATCGATTTCGCGCAGCTTGACCGGCTCGCCAGCGACCAGGCTGAGCGGGACGATCAAAGCAATCAGCGCCAACGTGATTTTCTGCAGAGACATGGAGGAGGCCTTTAGTTGTAGGGTGGGTCGAGCGCAGCGAGGCCCACCGTGGTGTTGCAATGCTCAGTGGGCCTCGCTGCGCTCGACCCACCCTACAAATGATTACCAATCGATCCAGCGGCCTACGTTCAACTCCTTGGCCTTCGCTACGAGCTTGGCGGCGGTGGCAATGTCCTCGATTGCCAGACCGAGCGACTTGAACAGAGTGATCTGGCTTGCATCGCTGCGTCTAGGCTCTCGGCCGGCAATCACGGCTCCCAGTTCCCGGACGTCCTTCCAGTGCAGGACCCCGCTGTCAATGGCATGCCGAAAGTCGCCGGCTTCCACGAGGGCCTGATCCTTACTATCTACGACGATGAGCTGGGCCCTTTGGATTGTCGCGATATCGACTTCGGCTTTCGCCAGAAAGTTCGAACCGATCACGTTCAGGTGCGTTCCTGCCGCAAGCCAATCACCTGCCAAGACCGGGTCTCGGCTGCTGGTCGCAGTGATGACGATGTCCCTATCTCGAGCCGCGTCTTCCGGGCGAGAGGCCGGCTCGACGGAGCATTCGCACAACGGGGCCATCTCGGCACAAAAATCGCCGCGGGTTTCCTCATTGCGAGAAAACACCAAGATGTGCTTGATCGCGCGTGTCTTGCAGATGGCGAGCAGCTGGGTGCGTGCCTGCTTGCCGGCGCCGTAGATGCCCACGGTGGAGGCTTCAGGCCGGGCCAGGTACTTGGTGGCAATGCCGCTCGCCGCGCCGGTGCGGACCTGGCCGAGGTAGTCGGCTTGCACCAGCGCCGTCAATTCGCCGGTCTTGCTGTCAAAGAGGCCGACGTGAAAATCCGCCCCCTTGCGCGACGTTGTGTAGGCCTTGTAGCCCATGGCGCCAAGCGTTTTCGCCGAGGCCGACATGACGTGCAGCATCGCATGATCGGTCTGCGTGCGCGCCCGCGGGATGTTCATCGCCTCGTCGAGAGCCAGCTTGCGCAGTCCTTCCTCGACGGCTTCCAGTGCCATCTCCATCGTCAGAAGACTGCGCACCTCGGCTTCATTCAAGAGAAGGAATGGCATTAGTGCACCGTCCTCAGTCCGTAGTCCGTAGTCCGTAGCAAAATATTGAGACCGGTATCGGAGCTGCCGTTTCCTCTACGGACTACCGACCACTGACTACGGACTAACATTGCAAAAACTCCGCCAGCTTGTCGATGCCCTGGTTGATCTGCGCGCGGCTCGTCGCAAACGACAAACGCACGTAGCCTTCGACGCCGAACGCGGAGCCTTGCACGAGGTTTACATGCACGGTCTCGAGCGCGGCAGCGCAGAAGCTGGTGCTGTTGGTGACCTTCCTGCCCTTAAGTGTTTTTCCGAAATAGGATGCCACGTTGAAGAACGCGTAGAACGCCCCGTCAGGAATCGGACAGCGGATGCCAGGCAAGGCCCGGAGCCGCTGACAGGTAAGATCGCGGCGGGCTTCGAATTCCTGACGCATCGTCTCGACGCAGACCTGATCCCCCTCCAAGGCGGCGATTGCCGCGTATTGGCTGATGCTCGACGGGTTGCTCGTCTCCTGGCTCTGCACATTGGCCATCGCCTTGGTAATGGGCAAAGGAGCAATCGCCCAGCCCATGCGCCAGCCGGTCATCGCATAGCTTTTCGACACGCCGCTGATCGTAATGGTGCTCTCGGCCAGCCCCGGCCGCAGGGTTGCGAAACAGGTCGCCTTCGCGCTGCCGAAAACGAGCTGCTCGTAGATCTCGTCGCTGATGACGCCGAGCTTGGTTTCGAGGGCAACGTCGGCCAGCTCTTCCAACTCCGCGCGGGTGTAAACGCTTCCGGTCGGATTGCTCGGCGAGTTGAGCATCACCAGCTTGGAGCGTGGCGTGACCGCGGCCCGCAATTGGGCAGGTGTCATCTTGAAGCCGGATTCCTCGGACGTGGGCACGAGGACGTAAGACGCGCCGGTCATCTGAACGAGATCGCTGTAGCTGACCCAGTAGGGAGTCGGAATGATGACTTCATCGCCGGGCCCGACAGTCGCCGCCAGCGCGTTGTGCAGCGAATGCTTGGCGCCGTTGGAGACGATCACCTGCTCCGGGGAAAACTCATACCCGTAAGTTCTCTTATACCAGCGCACTATCGAACCGCGCAGCTCTGCGATGCCGGCCGCGGCGGTGTAGTGGGTGTGCCCGTCGAGCATCGCCTTGTAGCCCGCCTCGCAGATGTGTTTGGGCGTGTTGAAATCAGGCTCGCCGAGGCTGAAATCGAAGACGATCTTGCCTTCGGTCTTCAGTTGCCTGGCCTTGGCGCCGGCGGCCAGCGTCGCGGAGGGCTGCACGGCGGCGGCCATTTTCGAGATCGGGAGCATAGGATTCCTCGCTAACATTTGGTTTCGGTTGATATTGTATGCGTGGTATCATGTCCGGAGGAGGATCAACCTCTTCGTTTAGCGCTCGCATGGCATCGCGGGAGCGCAAAACGTAAACAACGGAGCAATCATGGTCTACCTCTCGAAAATCTACACGAAAACCGGCGACGCCGGCGACACGGGCCTGGGCGACGGCAGCCGCGTGCCCAAAGACCATCCCCGCGTCGCCGCCTATGGAACGGTTGATGAGTTGAATGCGCTTTTGGGCGTTTTTCTGACGCAGTTGCCAATCGCCGCCCTCACCCCCGACCCCTCTCCCGGAGGGAGAGGGGAGGAACTGGGTGACCTCCTGCGCAATGTACAGAACGATCTCTTTGATGTCGGCGCCGATCTGTGTGTGCCCATCACGGAGGGGGACAAGGCGCTGCGTGTTCGCGCCGAACAGGCAGCCCGGCTGGAGCAGGTGATCGATCGATTCAACGACCGATTGCAACCGCTCCGAAGCTTCGTCCTGCCGGGCGGGACCTCAGCGGCGGCGTGGTGCCACCTGGCCCGCACCGTTTGCCGGCGCGCGGAACGCGATGTGGTGACGCTGGCACGCGGCGAGAAGATCAATCCGCAGGTGATCGTGTTTCTCAATCGGCTGTCGGACCTGCTGTTTGTGCTGGCGCGGATCTGCAACAACGATGGGAATGACGACGTGCTGTGGGTGCCGGGCAAGTCGCAGCAAGCCCCAGGATGAGGGCGACCCCCAGAAATCGCTGCGCTCATCCAGGGGCTTGGGGGGATTTAGTGCCTGCGGTTGATCTTTTCACGCTGGGCGTGATCGCGGATGGCGCCGAGGTGTTCGTGCAAAACCGAGATAATGGCTTGCATCTGGTCATTGGCTTCCACCAGGCGGCGCAAACCGTTATGGAAGGCAACCATCGTGGGATAATGGCTCTTGCGGCGAACGGGGCGGGTCAGATCCCGGAAATCGAGCACGCGCGGCATCAAATGGGTGTGCACCAACTCGGCCAACTCCCGTGCCGTCCGATCAGAACTGGCCAGCAATTGACGTAGCGGGAGGCGACGGAGAGTTTTTTCGCTCATGAATGCACCCGAAAGAGTGTTTAACTCAACTGATTATACCCCAAAAAGGACGTTTCTGTCAAATTCGCTGGCCTTTCTCCACCTTCCAACATACCCTTGGGTTGTCCGTAGTCCCCAGTTCGTGGTGGTTGTCTTTCGCTCCAACTGACTACGGACCGAGGCAACGATTGACATGCGGATATTGCTCCTCGCCGACATCCATGCGAACTGGCCGGCCCTGCAAGCGATCAACGAGAAGTTTGACGCTTGCCTGGTGCTGGGGGATCTCGTCGATTACGGCCTGGAGCCTACCCCCTGTATTCAATGGATCAAGCAAAAGGCGACGCACGCCGTCCGCGGCAATCACGATCATGGCGTCGCGCAGCAAGTCAAAGTGCAAGGCAAGAACGGCTTCAAGTATCTGACCGGCGTCACCCGCCAGGTAACCCAGGAACGCATCTCGGCCGACGATCGACGCTTTCTCGGCGTGCTGCCCGTCACCAAGCGCGTAACCCTGGACGGCGTGAAGTTTCTCTTGGTGCACGCCACGCCGCGCGATCCCTTGGACGAGTACTCGATTGCGGACGCCGACTTCTGGTCGCGCCGCCTGGCCGACGTGGACGCCCAGGTCATTTGCGTCGGGCATACGCATCATCCCTACATTCTGGAAGTCGGCGATAAGCTGGTGGTCAACCCAGGCAGTGTCGGCCAGCCTCGCGATAGCGACCCGCGGGCGGCCTACGCCATCATTGAGAATCAGCGCGTCGAGTTGAAGCGCGTCGAGTATGCCGTTGAGGAGACGGTCACCACGGTGCTCGAAAGCAATCTCCCCGAACCCGCCAAGGCACTGCTCGCCGAAGTCTTTCGCACCGGCAGCCTCGCCAAACCCGATAGCAGCCGCATCAATTGCGAACCGCCGACCACCATGGCGCCTGCGGCAGCCGCCGAGTCAGGAGTCAGGAATCAGGAGTCAGGGATCAGGAGTCAGGAGCCACGGATCGGCGGATAGGGACTCGTATTTGCCGCCCCATCTGCTCATTCACCTTTCGCTATAACGGACTCCTGACTCCTGACCCCTGACCCCTGACTCCTGACCCCTGACTCCTGATGCGGCAATCTCGCAATCATCTCCTGGGAGTGTTAGCCCTCGTTTCGGCCCTTGGTTTCGTTCATGCCGACGATGCGGTCGAGCGCTCGGGGAAAATCCAGCGCGGAGAGTTGCAGGTCGAGCAAGGCGTGTGGTACTTCCGCGACACGTCAGCCAAAAAGATCCCGCTTCAGGAACTCTCGCACATCCGCTTTGAGACGAAGCCCGCACCGCTGCCGAAGGCGCCACTGACGCGCACGCTGCGGCTGTCTGACGAACAGCGATTCACCGGGACGCTGCTGCGCGTCGACGCCAAGAAGGCGACTTTTGTCACCTCGTGGGGCCAGGCGATTTCGCTCGATCGCACTCAGATCGTTGGCATCGAGCATGCGAATGATGAATCACTGCTGTGGCACGACGACTTCGAGAATTCGCTGCAGGCCTGGCGTCTCGAAGGCAAGCCGGCGCTGAGTGCGGATCGTCCGTTCTACGGCAAGTCAAGCTTGCTGCTCGATGCCGTCGGCCAGCGTGCCGAGCGCACCTGGAAGCCGCTGTTGCGCGATGGTTCGATCCGCCTGTTCTTCCACCATTCGGGCGTTGCATCGAAGTTGCGCTGGACGATCGAATTGATCTCCGAGCCGCCGCGAAAGCAGACGCCGACGTTCATCATCGATTCGGCCAGCCATGCTTGCGCGAACATGAACAAGTCATTCGGAACGTTGCCAGCGGCGTCGAGCTGGCGCCTGTTTGCCGCCGAGTTCTTGAAGGGACGCCTGCGGATTTTTGTCGAGGATCACTGCCTTGGCGAAACGGCGCTGGACAGCAAGGAAACAATCCACGGCATCCGCATAAGCGCCGAAACGAACGCGAAGCCGGGCAAGGAAGCTGGTAAACTATGGATCGACGAGGTGTCGGTCGCGCACTGTTTGCCCGTGCTGCGGCGACCTCAGCCGAGCAAGGACCAGGACATCGTCTGGCTCGAACAGGGCGAGCAACTCTTCGGGCGCATCGTGTCGGCCGACGCGGAGACGGTGACGCTCGACGCCAAGTTCGGCAAGCGATCGCTGCCATGGTCTCGGCTGCGCGGCATCCTTTTTGCACAAGGGAAGGAAGCATTAGTCACAAGTGATCCGGAGATCGCTTATCGGCCAGGTCCAGGTTTCCCCGTGGACAGCCTGCGGGGGAAGCTGGTACGCTGGGAAGGCACAAAGTTGATCGTCGCCCACGCTCTCTTCGGCGAAATCACCATCGAAGGAGAGCGGCTGCACACGGTCCGTATGCCGGCGAAATAATCGCCACCGCTGGCGAGCGTTTCGCCATTCCGGTCCCAGTTTAGCGTTCGCGCCCTGTTGTGGCACGGTCTCCCGACCGTGCCACGGACCCGACCGAAGGTCTCCTGAAACGCCACGAGACCTACAGCGGGTGGCACGGTCAGGAGACCGTGCCACAACAATAATGAACTGCACCATCCCAGAGGATTCCCAAAATGTCCCGTCTCCCCATTTCGATCTTCACCCTGACCCTGCTGCTGAGCGCCGGCTTGCTCCTGAGTGTTCAGCCAACCGCCGATTCCGGCCAGCCCAAAACTGGCCCGAACTCGGCGGATGTGCAAAAAGTCCTCGACAAGGCCGTCGCTTACCTCAAGACCACGCAGCAGCCGGACGGCGGCTTCTCGCCGAAGTTTGCGGGGCCTGGCATCACCGCGCTGGTTGCGGCAGCGCTCGTCCGCAACGGCGTCAGCCCGCAGGAGCCGGTCGTGGCCAAGGCGCTCAAGTTCCTCGAAGACAAGGCCAAGGACGACGGCGGGGTCTACGATAAGTTCCTTGCCAATTACACGACGGCGGTCGCGGTGATGGCGTTCAAAGAAGCCAACCAGAACGGCAAGTACAACGACGTCATCAAGCGCGCCGGCGAGTTCATCAAGAAGATCCAGCACGAAGACGAACCGACGCACCTCAACCACGGCGGCTTCGGCTACGACAAGCCGGGCAAGAAGGGCCGACCCGATCTATCCAACACCGGCTTCTCCGTCGAAGCGCTCCTCGCAGCCGGTCTCTCCAAAGACGACCCGGCCGTGCAGAAGGCGCTGAAATTCATCAGCCGCTGCCAGAACTTGCCGGGCGAGACCAACGATCAAGCCTATGCGAAGAAGACGACCGACGACGACAAGGGGGGCCTGGTCTACGATCCCTCCGCGGCCAACGATCCGAAAAGCAAGTACCGCACCGGCGCCGGCGGCCTGCGCTCGCTGGGCGGCATGACCTATAGCGGGCTCAAGAGTTTCCTTTACGCCGGCGTCAGCAAGGACGACCCGCGCGTCAAGGCCGCTGTGCAGTGGTGCCGCAATCATTACACGCTGGAAGAGAACCCCGGCATGGGCAAGGCGGGCCTCTACTACTACTACCACACCTTCGCCAAGGCCCTGGACGCGCTGGGCGAGGAACCGTTCGCCGATGCCAAAGGGGTCAAGCACGACTGGCGTCTGGAACTCTTCCAGACGCTGCAAAAGCAACAACAAGCCAACGGCAGCTGGCACAACACCGGCGAGAAGACCTTCGGCGAGGACGACCCCGACCTCGCCACCGCCTTCGCGATCTTGAGCCTCAGCTACTGCAAGAAGCGCTAACACGAATTCCTGACCACAGAGACACAGTGGCACAGAGATGACACGGCAGGGGGGCCTTCGAGGTCTCATACGCCTTCAGAAAATGGAGTGCCTCCTTCCCGGTCCTCTCCTCTCTGTGCCACTGTGTCTCTGTGGTTAGGAATTTGGTTCGATTCGGCTATCATTGTCGGGTGAATTGACGGCAATGAGTTCCACTGCACGAAATACTGGCAAGGGCCGCCTTTTCTGGTACGATAAAACCCGCCTGGCATCACCACGATCCAGGCGGGTTTTCCTTTTGCGCGGGGAGTCCACTCATGGTGCACCGATGGTTCGCAATCAGTCTCGCGGCGTTAGCCTTGATGCCGACGCTTGCCTTCGCCGATCTGTTTGACAACTACTTCAACACGATCCTGAAAACCATTCCCGACCTGAAGTCGGCCATGAAAATCACCAAGCTCACGCCCGAGTTGATGACGGAGCACAACCGCGCCCTGCCCGGCATCACCGCGACCTTTCTCGTCGTCAAGACCGGCGAGAATCGCTACGCCAAACTGCTGATCCAGCATGGAAGACAGAAAATCTCCGACCAGGAATCGCTGCCGATCATTCTCGTCGAGCGCTACGTCACCTACCGCGAGGGGGAAGAGCGCACGATCCACGCGTTCGGGCAGAACGTTCGCCTCTTCGATGACTTCCGCTTCAATCTCGACCTGGGCCAGGTGGTGCCGAAAAACGCCCCCGCCGATTTGCGCGTCGGCGTCGCCAAGGACGGATTCCCCTATCTCGAAACGGTCGGCAAGGCGGAGATGTACATCGTCACCAAGCACCTGCCCGAGACGAACCCGGTGAAGCCTGCCAAGCTGGTCATCGGCGCTCAGTTCGAGATGCGCTACTTCAACGGCTCCTACAAACTCTACGACGATGGCCGGCGCGGCGGAACGATGAACATCAAGGTCGCCGAGAACGGCGAGGTCACCGGGCACTATTATTCCGACAAGGATGGCGCCAAGTACGAAGTCAGCGGCAAGGTGAGCAATAACCCGCAGCACAAGATCGAGTTTCTCGTGACCTATCCGCGCACGACGCAGTTCTTCACCGGCTTTCTCTTCACGGGCGACGGCAAGGCAATTACGGGAACGTCGCGGCTGGAGATGCGCGAGACTGGGTTTTACGCGGTGCGCATCGAGGCCGACAAGTAAGCCGCTTGCGGGTCAATGGCGGAAGTGGCGCACTCCAGTGAATACCATCGCCAGGTCGTGCTCGTTGCACGCGTCGATCGACTCTTGATCCTTCACCGAGCCGCCTGGCTGCACGATCGCGGCAATCCCCGCCGCCGCAGCCAGATCGACGTTGTCGCGGAACGGAAAAAACGCATCCGACGCCAGCACGCTCCCCTTTTCGCGTCCGCCGGCTTTGTGCATCGCCATGTGCGTCGAATCGATTCGGCTCATCTGCCCTGCGCCGACGCCGACGATCATGCGGTTCTTGCCGAACACGATCGCGTTGCTCTTGACGTGCTTGGCGACGATCCAAGCGAACTTCAGATCGGCAAGTTCCGCGTCCGTCGGCGTGCGATTCGTCACAACTTTGGCCTTCGCAAAGTCGTCTGCCTCCACGTCACGCCCTTGGACAAGTAGGCCGCCATCAACCCGGCGATAATCGAGCCCGCGCGCCGCATCGGTCGTCAAGACGCCTGTCTTCAGCAGGCGCACGCTCACTTTCCACTTGGGCCGGGTCGTTAGAATCTCGAAGGCCGCCTTGCTGTAGCCCGGCGCAATGACGCATTCGATGAAGCGATTGGGCTCGGTGATTTGCATTGCGGTCGCCTCGTCCACCTCGCGATTGAAGCCAAGGATGCCGCCGAAGGCGCTGATGGGATCGCCCTCATAGGCGTGTGCAAATGCTTCAACCAGCGTGGAGGCCGTCGCCGCGCCGCAGGGGTTGTTGTGCTTGATGACAATCGCAGCCGAGTCGGCGAATTCACGAACGAGATTGAGTGCGCTGTCGAGATCGAGAATGTTGTTGTAGGAGAGCTCCTTGCCGTGCAGCACCTCCGCCGAGGCGACACAGGCGTGCTGGACGTTCGGCTCCGTGTAGAAGGCCGCACTTTGGTGGGGGTTCTCACCGTAGCGCAACTTCTGCTTTTGTTGGTACGTGAGTGTCAGTCGGACCGGCCAACCCTCGGCCCCCAGCTTCTTGGCGAAGTATCCAGCGATGGCCGCGTCATACGCGGCGGTCCTCGCGAAGGCAGCGCCGGCCAACCGCTCCCGCGTCGGCAGCGTCAAGGCGCCCTTGTTGGTTTGCAACTCCTCGATGATCGCCGGATATTGCGACGGATCGGTGACGATCGCCACATCGTGATAGTTCTTGCTGGCCGAGCGCACCATCGACGGCCCGCCGATGTCGATGTTCTCGATGATGTCCTCGTGAGTGCTGCCTGCCTTGGCCAGCGTTGCCTCAAATGGGTAGAGATTGCACACCACCAGATCGATCGGCACGATCTTGTGCTCGCGGATGATCGCCTGATGCTCGGCATTGTCGCGAATGTGCAGGATGCCGCCGTGTACGCGCGGGTGCAGCGTCTTGACGCGGCCATCGAGCATCTCAGGGAAGCCGGTGATCTCGGAGATGTCGAGCACCTTGAGCCAGGCGTCGACGAGCGTCTTGCGGGTGCCACCGGTGGAGATAAGCTCGACGCCGAAGCCCGCGAGCACTTTCGCGAACTCGACCAGGCCGGTTTTATCGCTGACGCTGAGGAGTGCTCGGCGGATGGTGCGCAGGGACATGGAACAACCTCGAATGCAAGACATTGTTTGCTATATTGCATGTTATAGGATGTGTGTCGGGGCGTGGACTTCTTGAGCCGGAAAGGCTCGGACATAACAGTCCAGGGCAACGCCCTGGGAAACGGGGGCGACGAGAGGCATAGCGCCTCACCCACACCCAGGGCGTTGCCTTGGGCTGATTTGTTTGGGCCTTTCAGGCCCGAGGAGTGCGCACCATGAAAAACTCCATCTTCGGGACCGTCTGCATTTGCTTAACTCTGGTCCTGCCTTGCGAATTGAGCGCTCAGACCAAGCGCGGCATCGTCAAGCTCACCGACGCAGCGCTCAAGATCCATCGCGAGGCGCTGCTGATCGATGGACACAACGATCTCCCGTACCAGTTCCGCACGAAAGCGGATTTCTCGTTTCGCAGCTTCGACATTGCCAGGCCGCAGCCGCTCTTGCACACCGATATCGAACGCTTGCGCAAAGGCGGTGTCGGCGCCCAGTTCTGGTCGGCGTATGTGGACGCCGGCAGCAAGCACGCCGTCAAGGAAACACTCGAGCAGATCGATATCATCCATCGGCTCGTCAAGGCCTACCCCGACACGTTCGAGATGGCGTACACGGCCGACGACATTCTGCGCATCCGCAAGGCCGGCAAGATCGCGTCGCTGATCGGCGTCGAAGGCGGCCATTCGATCGACAACTCGCTGGGGGTCTTGCGCACGCTTCATGCGCTCGGCACACGCTACATGACGCTAACCCACACCGACACGCTCGACTGGGCCGACTCCGCGACCGATGTCGCCCGGCACAACGGCCTCACCCCCTTCGGCGAAAGCGTCGTCCTCGAAATGAATCGCCTCGGCATGCTGGTCGATATCTCGCACGTTTCCGCCGACACCATGCGGCACGTGCTGAAGGTCACCAAGGCGCCGGTGATCGCGTCGCATTCCTCCGCCTTTGCGCTCGCCGGGCATCCGCGCAATGTGCCGGATGATGTGCTGAAGCAGGTCGCCAAAAACGGCGGCGTGATCATGGTCAACTTTTACTCTGGCTTCATCACGCAGGAAGGCGCCCGCTTGCTGCCGGAGATGATGAAGACGTATCGCGAGCTGAAAAAGCAGTATCCAAACAAGGAGGAGTTCAAGGTGGCATACGGGGCGTGGAAGCGTGAGCACCCGATGCCGCGTGGGAGTATTCATGACGTGGTTGATCACATCGAGCACATCGCCAAGGTCGCGGGCATCGATCACGTCGGCATCGGCAGCGATTACGACGGCATCGGCACCGTGCCGCGCCAGCTCGAAGATGTATCGTGCTACCCGTTCATCACGCAGGAGCTTCTCAACCGTGGCCATTCGCGCGAGGCGATCCATAAGATCCTCGGCGGCAATGCCCTGCGTGTGATGCGGCGCGCGGAAGCGGTGGCGAAGAACTGGAAGTGATCGAGAAGCCCCGGGGCGAGGTACTCCGAACCCCGGGGCTTCGGAGTACCTCACCCCGGGGCTTGAATGCAACCTCTCGTCATCCTCAACACCGTCGGCCTGACCTCTCGCCTGCTGCCGCTGGCGCCGCGGTTGCATGCGCTCTCGCAAGCCCAATGGTCGCGGCCGCTGCAAGAAGTACTCCCCGCCGTCACCTGCAGCGCCCAGGCGTCGATGCTGACCGGCAAGTTGCCGCAGGAGCACGGCATCGTCGGCAATGGCTGGCTGTTTCGCGATTCCATGGAGGTACGCTTCTGGCAGCAGTCGAATCGGCTCATCCAGGCGGAGCCGGTTTATGCCGCCTTGCAAAAACAGGGGCTTCGCTGCGCCAAGCTGTTCTGGTGGTTCAACCAGGGGGCGGCGGTCGATCTCGCCGTGACGCCGAAGCCTCACTATGGGGCCGATGGCAGCAAGGCATTCGATGTGCAGACTTATCCCGAAGCGTGGGCGGCGCGGCTGACGCAAAAGCTCGGCCCCTTTCCCTTTCCGAGTTTCTGGGGGCCGATGGCCGGGTTGCCTTGCACTGAATGGATCGGTCGCTGTGCCGCCGAAGTTCTGCTCGCCGAGGGCGGCCCGCCGCAACTGACATTGACTTACTTGCCACACCTCGATTACGAGCCGCAACGGCTCGGGCCGAACCAGTGCGACTGGAAAAAACTGGTCGGCGAGCTGGATGCCGCCTGCGCCCCGGTGCTCGATGCCGCCAAGAAAACTGGCGCCGTCGTGTGGATCGTCAACGAGTACACGCACGTGCAAGTCGAGCAACCGATCTACCTCAATCGTATCCTTCGCCAGGCGGGTTTGCTGGTCGCGCGGGATGGTCCCTTTGGCGAACAGTTGGAGACCTACGCGAGCGCAGCATTTGCGGTCTGCGATCATCAGGTCGCGCACGTCCACGTCCATGATCCGACGCAAACGGCAAAAGTGCGCGAGGTCATCGTCCAGCAGCCGGGCGTCGATCGCGTCTACGCGGGCGACGAGCGTGCCGAGATCGGCCTCAACCACAGCAGGGCAGGGGACCTCGTCGTGCTGGCCAAGCCGAACGCGTGGGTCGCCTATCCGTTTTGGCTCGACGATCGGCGGGCGCCGGATTATGCGCGGACCGTCGATATCCATCGCAAACCTGGCTATGACCCGTGCGAGCTATTCTTCGATCCGCAGCTGCTATGGGGCAAGGGCCGCGCCTTCGGCAAGATCGGGCTCAAGAAGCTAGGCTTGCGCACCCTGGTGGACGTGATCCCGCTCGATGCGAGCCTGGTCAAAGGCAGTCATGGGCTGTGCGTGAGCGATCCACAGGACAAGCCCGTGCTCATTGGATCTGGGCCGGCACCGGAAACGCAGATCGTTCAACAAACCGACATCCGGGGTCGGATCCTGCACCACTTTGGCGTGAGCGATCGATGACACGCCTCGCGTCCTAAAGTGAATTCATCATTCAGATTTCTGCATGCACTTATATTTACATGCCACGGGCAGTCACCGTCACCAAACGGTGGTTTCTGGTGGGATGCCGCAGCTCTCGACCCCTTCGATTGAGGTATGACTCGCCAGGTCACACAACTTGATGGAGGGGTACTCACCGTTTACAAACGGTGTTTTGTCGGTGATGCCGGAGCCCTCAACCCAACACGTTAGCTGTGACCCACCACTATCCGCAATGTTCCACGTGGAACGTGTGTACACATCAGGCTGTGTGTGTATTGGTCGTAGGCGCAATGCAAGCAATTCAGCCAACTTCGCCTCCATGGCCGCATTTCGTGACCTATCCTTGCGCAGATTCCCCATCAACATGGATAAAGTACACATCCATCATGGCCGGCCTAATTTTTCTGGGACGTTACGAGACCATCAAGCTCCTCGCTGAGGGGGTATGGGCCGCGTCTATCTGGCCAGGCAGATCGATCTTGGCCGGCAGGTCGTCGTCAAGGTCATGCACGAGCATGTCGCCAACGATCCGAAATTTCGCGAGCGTTTTCAGCGTGAAATGCTGCTAATGGCCCGCTTTCAGCACCCGTACGTGGTGGCGTTGTACGATGCGTCGCTCAACGATCCGCTCGGGCCATGCATTGTCATGGAATACGTGCGCGGCATCAGCCTCGATACACTAATGCACGGCAACGGCGGCAAGCTGTCGCCCGCGCGCGTCGGGCGCATGCTCAGCCATCTGTGCGAGGCGCTGTACGCAGCCCATTCCGAGGGGATCATCCATCGCGATCTGAAGCCGGCCAACCTGATGGTCGTCGATCCTGATACGCCCTACGAAAAAATCAAGGTCATGGACTTCGGCCTGGCCAAGTTGATCGACAACACCAACGGCATGGGCAACTTGCACCATCAATCGAATTCCGGCATCGACTTCGCCGTGGGCACGCCGGGCTACATCTCGCCGGAGCAAGTCCGGGGCGAGGAGACCGATTACCGCTGCGACATCTACGGCGTCGGCGTCATGTTGTTTGAGTTGCTGACCGGCCGGCTGCCGTTCATTCGCGAAGAGACGATGGATGTGCTCTTCGCCCATGCCACGGAGGCACCGCCGAGTTTTGCGGAGGTTGGGGCAGCCGCGGGAATCCCGCCGGAGATCGAAGCGGTGGTGATGCGCTGCCTGGCGAAAACGCCGAACGATCGGCCGGGGAGCGCGCGCGAACTGGGCGAATTGTTTGACAGGGCGCTACGAGCGGTCGAACATCGGTTCAATCCGGACCCGAGCCAGCCGGCGCCCGCGTTGGAAGATGTTGCCGAACCCCAGAAGACCGCGGTGATCGGGCCGGCAGCTCTACCGGCCTTCGATCCCAATGTGGTCATGCATCAACTGGAAGCGTGGATGCCCGACACCATCGCCACCTACAAGCTGCGCGGCTTCGTTCAGGACAACCAGGGCGAAGTGCTCGAAAGCGTCCCCGGCATGATCAAGATGCGCATCGGCGGCGAGAATGCGAAATCCAAGAGCGTTTTCTCCTGGCTCGGCATTGGCCGCAAGGCCGGCATTGTCGATCTGAAATTACGCCTCGAACGCAACAATCCCCACCAGCAAAACCTGCTGCATATCGTTGTGCTGATGAGTTCGCCCCATCGGAAGTCCGCGGACCAGGCCTGGCGCGAACGCTGTAGCGAGGTGTTCTGCGAGCTGCGCAGCTACCTCGCGGGCGCCGTGGTTTCTGGATGACACGGCGAGCCGAGCTCTTTTCTCTCTTATTCCAAGCTACCGAACGCGCACCTGGAACGTGATCAAGCCGTGCTCTCGCGGCTGCAGGGCGGCGCCGAACTCCCAGCGCAGGAGTGTGGAGCCAGCTTCATTGAGCTGCGTCGTGAAGAGGGCGTCGCGGTCGGTCTTGGTGCTGCCTTTGACGTACTCGAAGCGCGCAGCAAGGCTGTCTGAGACGACGACGCTGGTGATCGGCTGGCCGCCGGTGTTCGAGTACTTCAGATAGAACGTGACGACCTCGCCGACGTTCGCAAAAGTCTTGTCGGGCCACTTGATGATCATGAGCGGGCCGTCGGCGGGTTCAGTCTGCTTCGGACCGTTGGCGATGACGTCCACGGAGCCGACGCCGTGCAGGATCGATTTGATCTCTAGCCCTTGCACGCGGCCCATGGCGGAGGTGCCGAGCGTGTTGAAGGTGCCGCTGAGCCGCAGCTTGGTGCCGATCGATTCGGGATGTTGCTGCGCCGATTGCTCCTTGGCTGAAGCCTGGCCGACCGATGCGGAAGGCGACGTCGCGGTGAGGGCGGCGCCGAGATGGGTGCGCATCGACTGGCGTGCGAGGTTGTACTCGGCCTTGATGATGACGAACCGCGGCACGCACACGCCGACGCGGTTGGAGGCGGCGTGCTTCTGGTTGCCGCGGCTATCGGTGTACTCGGCGATGGTGTCAGTCGGGTCGAGCCCCTTGAGTTTGCCGAAGCGATTGAAGCCGGCGGGAGCGCCGCTATCGCCGCCATCATAGACCGTATTGAATTCCGACGCCGGGCGTGGCCCATGGACCGGATCGAAAACCGGATACCAATTCCAGAACAGGTACGGCGGCAGCCGGGGGGTGCCGAGGACGCGTTCGCCCGGCAACAGCACGGTGCCGGGGATCGCCAGGGCGTTGAGTTCCTGCGGCGTCAAAAAGCGTTGGCCAAGGTGATAGACGATGAGCGGGGCTCCTCGCTCCGCTGCCTCGACGAACGGATCGCGTGTTGCCTGCACCGGGATTTCGAGCGGCTGGTCCGGCTTGGACGCAACCGGAATCGCTTGATCCGGGCGTTCCAGGGTGACGACCTTCTTGATGAACGATCCAAGCACGGCCCGACCGAGTTCCTCTTCGTTGAAGTTAATCTGGGCGGGAAAGTCGGCGTTGCGTGTCTTGCCCGAGAGCGCGAGGGTGCCCCGCACTTCAAGCGACGGGCAGAAAACATGCCGTGGCAGACCAGGAATGTCGAAGACGGCGAGGCGATAGGAGTAACCGGGGCGAAATCCGAGGGTGCACGGCAATTCCAGCGTCTGTCCCTGATCGAAGCCGCGATAGACCGTGATCTTCGCTCCTTTGGGACCGGCGAAGCGCACATACATCAACGGCCCCGGCGGCGGCGGCGCAGGGACCTGCTGAAATGGAAATTGCCCCAGGGCAACTTCGGCCATGCTCAGAACGATCGCCAAGCAAAGTCCGTAGGATCGCATGTTAGACTCTCGAATGCTTCCGTGGGACAGGATTCCAATCCTGTCCTTACTAGAATCGGCTAATAACGCGATCAGAATGAAAGAAGCCGCATTTTCGGGAATCCGGACGAAGGAGATGCTTCGCCCGCATTCCGGCGAATGCGGCTACCGTTTGGTTTATCCGGACAGGATTGGAATCCTGTCCCACGATTCTTACTGCTTCGGGACCGGCAGCGTCGGGATGCTCGGCAGCTCGGGCCGGGTCACCGTGGTCGGTTCCATTGCCGGCAGCATCGGAACCACGATCGGCGGCGCCACGGGCTGCGACGCGCCCTTCACGTCCTCTTCCTTGCTCGAACTCGTTGGAACGATCGGCAAGCTCGGTAGCGCAGGTACGCTTGGAATCGTGTTGGCGCCCTTGTCGTCCTTCTTTTCCGGCATCGGGAGCGGCGGTACGGCTGGCTTCTCGTCGTTCGTCGACCCCGGCAGCGGGATCACCGGAACCGTCGGAGTCGTGGGCTTGGTGTTCTCGCCCAGCTTCAAGCCTGGTGGAGCCGGTATGTTCAGCGGCGGCACGGTCAGCTTGTTCGCTTCGTTGTTGTTCCCTTCCTTTTTCGGTGCGGGAACCTTCTCCACTTTGACTTCCGGCTTTACCTCCGGCTTCACTTCCGGCTTGTTCTCCGGTGGGCCAGGCAGCTTCAAGTTTGGCGGCAACTGGTTCGGCACGCTCGGCGTGACCGGCGTCAGCGGGAATGGAACCTGATTGAAGGGCAACACTCCCACGCCCGGCGGCTTCATCAGCGCCGGCGGGCCTCCGGGGATCGGCGCCGTCGTTGACGGCGAATGCTGCAAGCCCTGATCGATGTTGCCGATACGCAACACAAGGAGGATGCTACCGCGCCGCAGTGCTTCCTGGATCGGATCCTGACCTGGTTCGAGCCGGCTGGAGACGATCTCGTCCGGACCAGCGCCAGCGCCGTCCTGAAATTGCGGGTCAGGCAGGTAGATCACCTTGACGATGTAGTTGCGATCGACGACTTGCTTGAAGTCGTCCTCGCTGAACTCCACCGGGATGCTGTTGTGAGCCAGGAATTCGTTCGTGCGCGGGCTGGTCGGAACCACTTCCAGCGTCGGATAGAGTTCCAGCGCGGGTCGCCACGGGATGTGCGTCAGTTTCAGCCGATAGATCGCCCCTTGAGCGAAATTGTAACGGCCCGGAGTTTCGAGCGGCGTCGTCGAGTAATTCGGCTTGCCGTCAGGCCCTTGCGTGAACCAGTAAATCTTCATGCCCGCGGGCTTCGGGAAGAAGACTTGCGAGCGCTGAGCGGGGAAGAGCGACCCTACAGGCGAGCTGTTCGCAAACTGCGCCGGCTTCACGCCGCCCGGCGTCTTAGCGAAGGGGGGCACGTTGGCGTTGATCACGCCACCGTCACCCGACGGCATCCCCGGCATGCCAGTCTTCATGAACGGTCCGCCGCCTGGCGCTCCCGGTAGCCCGGGCACGCCTGGAGGCGAAATAAGTCCATACGGCGGCGTCGGCACGTTCGGCATGTTCATGCCAGGAGGGCCGCCCATACCCATCCCCGGCGGGTTGATTTGCACTCGCGACAGCGGCTGATTCTGCGACATCATCACCCGCGCCGCATAATCGCTTCCAGGCGGATTGCTGGACCACGGCGCGGCCATCGGCACCCCTTCACCATAGGGCCCCTTGACCCCGGGCACGCTCGGCGGGCCGAAGCTCTGGCCGAAGTTCGCGCGAGGGCCCCCCGTCTCCGGAGCGTCCGTGCTGATGCACCCGCTGAGAACGCCTGCGAACAGGAGTGCTGCAATCAATCGCCGTTTCATGGTCCGGTCCCCTTTCGGCCTTCACAGAATTACGCCTGACGTTATACTCGGTCCGTCGGTGGACCGAACTTTCGTCAAAATCGGAAAAGTTTGACATGCTGACCCGCCTGGTTTTCCTGTCCGCGTTAATCCTGGTAAGCACGGTGTTTCTCACAGGCGCGTGGCCAAGCTCAATCGCCCCCCTCGCCCGCCAAACCGAAACTACCTTCGTCCCCAAGGCCGTGCCGCTTGACGCCGACATCGTCGGCGCCGGCCTGGATGCGCAACAACTGTTGCAGAAAGTACTCACGGTCTTGGAGCCGGAGAATACACCCTGGCTGCGAACCAAGGTTCGACAAACAGTGACCGCTGCGGATTCTAGTTTTTTTGCCGAGGGGTTCCTCCAGCGCGGGCCCAATCACTGCGCTCGCCTCGAAATGAATATCGTCGCGAAGAACGGAATCAGCCAGTTGCGGGTGGTGAGCGACGGCGACGTGATCGCGGAGGCGCGGCTATACGCCGGGCAGAATCCCACGGTCAGCGTCAAGCGTTTGCTGGCCGACAACCGTACTGACAAGAACGAGTTGCTCGCCAAAATGGGTTGCGGCGGCCCGTACGCCTTGGTGCAAGAATTCAAGAACCAGCTCACCAACGCCGCCATGCAAACCGGTCTTCTGGAAGGCAATCCCGTGATCCGGATCCAGGGCGATTTGAAGCCCCCTCAAGGCGCGCGTGCTGCGTTCGCCGGACGATCGTGCTGCATTGATCTCGACGCCGAGACGCTGTGGCCGCACCGCCTGGAGTGGCAGGAGTCGGGCCGAAGCAAGAATACGCTGACGGTCGTGCGGATCGATTTTCTTGAGCCAGAGCTTCATCGCGAACTAAGCGCCGCGGAGTGCATGAAGGTCTTTTCGTATCGCCCGAATTGAAATTGACATCCCGCAGGAATACGGAACATTTCAGATCGCCGTCGCGTCAATACACTATCATAAAACACCCATCCCACCTGCGGAGCATACTAACGATGCGATCCTGGCTTGCGCTAATTGGCTTGGGACTCGTCGTGACATTCGGCCTTCAGCGTGAGATTCTGGGCCAGGACCAGGTCAAGGTCTTTAACCTCGAAAAACTCAACACCGCCGCCAACGAGGAGGATCCGTGTGCAACGCCCGATGGCTTGAGTTTGTATTTCGTGCGCAAGGGCAAGAGGCATTACGACATCCATCGCTCAGCTCGCGCATCCACGACCGCGACCTTCGGCCCCGGCAAGCCGTTCATCTATGATCGCGATGCCGACGTGCGCTCCCCGCACGTGCATCAGAACAAGCTGTACTTCGTCACCAACGAGGTTCCGGACAAGAAGTTTCTCAATTTCAAGAACTTCGACATCAAATGGCAAATGGGGACCCAGGCGCCGCTCTCAGTCCTCGGCGACATCAATTCCAAGGTGGATGAGATGTATCCGTGGGTCACCGCGTCAGGCAAAGACTTCTACTTTAGCCGCAAGACCGAGGACGGCTGGAAATTGTTCGTCGCCAATGGCCCCGTGCCAGGCCCGATCGGGAAAGCCAAGGAACTCGGCCTCCCCGCCGGCTTTCATCGCGCGACCCTCACCGGCTCCGGCCTGACGATGTACCTGCAGGGACCGCTCGAAGACGGCAAGCTCGGCATCTTCCGCAGCAAACGCACCAAGACGACGGAGGCGTGGCCGAAACCCGAACCCGTCACCGCGCTCAATCATCCGGAAACCACCAAGGGCGACATGCAACCGGCGCTCAGCTTCGACGGCACGCGCCTCTACTTCGTCTCCGACCGCCCCGGCGGCAAGGGCGGACTCGATATCTGGTACGTGCCGACTACTATGCTAAAGTGAAATCGTAGGGTGGGTCGAGCGCAGCGAGGCCCACCGGAAGTAACGAAACGCCGTGATGGGCCTCGCTGCGCTCGACCCACCCTACAAATCAATCTTGCATCACCCGTAAAAAATGCGGACTAATTCCACCAGCGTCCGCACAAAACAACCCGTCCCGCCCGCTTCACGCGTGGCGTTTTCTTTCTCCGCCCACGACGGTCCGGCGATGTCCAGGTGAACCCACGGCGTCTCGCCCACGAATTCCTCCAGGAACTTGGCCGCCGAGATCGCCCCGGCATAGCGTGACCCGCCCGTGTTCTTCATGTCGGCCACATCGCTCTTGATCATCTCGCGATAGTGCGGAAACATCGGCAAGGGCCAGGCCTTCTCGCCTGCCGCCTGGGCCGCGCTCAAGACCTTCTGACTCCACGCGTCGTCGTTGCTCATCAGCCCCGCGACGTCGTAACCCAGTGCGACCATGCAGGCGCCGGTCAAGGTCGCCAGATCGACGAGATGGCTCGCCTTCTGATCGACCGCATACGCCAGCGCATCGGCCAGGATGAGTCTCCCCTCGGCGTCGGTGTTGAGCACTTCGATGGTCTTGCCGTTGCGCGCTTTTAAGACGTCGCCGAGTTTCATCGCCTTGCCGCTCGGCATGTTCTCGACGAGGGCCATCACGCCGAGCACGTTGACGGGGAGTTGCAATTCGGCAATCGCCTGCATGGCGGCCAAGACGGCGGCGGCGCCGGCCATATCGCATTTCATGTCAACCATCTGGTCGGTGGTCTTGAGCGATAACCCGCCGGAGTCGAACGTGACCCCCTTGCCTACGAGAGCCAAGGTCGGCTTGTCGCCGCCGCCGCGGTGCCGGAGAACGAGCAGGCGCGGCGGCCGCTCCGAGCCTCGCGCCACGGCAAGCAGCGCGTTCATGCGCTCGGCCAGGAGCTGCTGCTCATCGAGAATCTGCAGTTCGAGGCCTGTCTTGAGGGCGACCACGCGGGCGCGCTCGGCGAAAGTCTCCGGGTAAAGATCGCACGGCGGCAGGTTGACAAGCTCGCGGGCAAGGTCGGTCGCCCGGCCTTCGATCCAGGCCCGGCGCAAGCTCTCCTGCAACGACGCGGACGCCACGATGCAAAGTTCCTCAGGCGGTGTGCGCTCGATGGTACTCTTGCGCAAGCCGGCCGAACTGGCGCCCTGATAAAAGCCGGCGGCACACGCGCGTAATGCCGTATCGGCGTCGATTGCCGGCCCCACGTCCGGCAGCGCCAAGGCGACGCGCTGTACCGGTTTCGCCGACAGCATCTTCGCAGCTGCGGCAGCGAAGCCGACCAGGGACGCGAAATCGACCTTGCCGCGCAAACCCAGCCCGATCAAGATGAGTCGCTTGGCGGCGATCCCCGATATTTGATACAGCGGCGTCAACTCCCGCACTTTGCCGGCGACGTCGCCCGCCTCGCGCAGCCTGGAGAGCAAGCCGCCGAGCTTGGCATCGAGTTCGAGTGCGGCGCCGGCAAGAGGTTCGTTCTCCCAGATGCCGACGGCGAGCCAATCGGCGGCGACCTTCGCGAGCGGCGAGGTTTGTAGGGTTAGACGCATGATAGGTATTCAATGAAAAACCGCTTGCGGCTTCACGCTCGCCACATGATCCCAGAATGAAAAGGAATCATTCAGCGAGCGCGAAGCCGCAAGCGGGTAAAAGGTTACCGCCAGCGCACGACCGACAGGAGGTTGTAGTAATCGTCGGTCCACACGTAGCGCGGATTGATATCCACCGACTCCCAGTAGGTATCGTTGCGCCCCTTGCGGCCGATGGCTTGCTTGTAGGCCCTCAAAAAATCGGTGTCGCCGGAAAGCCTCTTCAGGTACTCTTGCTTCTTCGCGACCATGACCCATTCGGACGTGTAGTGTCCATCCGAGCGATTGTCGTTGATGTCGTGGCCACGCAGGTGGACGTAGCCGAGGTTGTCGGCAACGGCGGAAACGACCTTCGGCAAATCGACGAAGCGGTTCGAGGTGTGGACGCACAGGATGCCTTCTTCGGTCAGCTTCGTGAAGTACATCTGGAAGGCTTGCTTGGTGAGCAAGTGAGCGGGAATGGCGTCCGAGCTGAAGGCATCGACCACCATCATGTGATAGAAGTTATCCGGCCCGCCGCAGCGATCGGTTTCGTCGAGGTAATGGTTCTTGTAGGGCAAGGCCATGCGCAAGCGCGCATCGCCCATGAAGACCTGTACGGCGCAACCGCGTTCGATCGCCTGTTCGAGATAGTTGAAGAACGGCGGTTCGGCGCGGTATTTCGACTTGTATTGCTCCCAGTTTTGAATCTTGCGCGTGTCGGTGCGGAGCGACAGGCGCTGGATCTGGTCGTCAATCTCATAGAAATGGACGTGCTGATAGGGGCGCCCGTACGAGGCCATCGTGCCGGTTCCCAGGCCGATGGTGCAGAACGGCGGCTCCGACCAGGCGCTCACCAGGCTGGCCGCGGGGATTCCGAAGCTGCCCAGGTCGGCAAACACGTTGCCCACCACCGAGGCAGGCAGACGCGCGTCCGCATGAAACGTATTCGGCTTGCCCTGGCTGTGCCAGTTGAATTTCTCCATCACGCGCCCGGCGGGTCCCTCGCGGTGGTAATAAGTAGTTGCCAGCCGGCTCAGGTCCATCTGCCAATCGCCGCGCAGCGTGAGATCCTTGGGAGGAACGAAATTCATGCCATGGTCGATATGGCCGTGAATGAGCTGGCGGTACCTGAAATCCGTTTCCTTGCCATCGACCTTGCGAACCGCGCCATACTGCTTCACGCTGATGGCGCCGAAGTAGCTTCGGCTCGAGACCAGGGTGGTGCTGGATTCGAGATTAGCCGAGAAGACATTGAATAACAACAAGACGGCGCCGACCCCCAGGCCGAATCGCAGCGGCCGGGTCAAACAGACGCAGGCCAGGGCAAGCGGCAGACCGTAGTTGAACATCTTGTCCTGCACGGTTGCGCCGTGCCCGTGCAACATCAGGCTCAGCAGCACGGTGCCCAGCAGGATCACCACGGGCCAGGCGAAGTCGAGGTTGCGCACCAGCGACTCGTTGGCAGTGACCATGCCGGG
Organism: Gemmataceae bacterium; assembly: GCA_009692065.1. Taxonomy (GTDB): domain Bacteria; phylum Planctomycetota; class Planctomycetia; order Gemmatales; family Gemmataceae; genus SIAQ01. The sequence continues at coordinate 7,011 of SHZY01000037.1, read as the reverse complement.
AGCGTGGTGGTGCTGCTTGGCTCCCTTGCCACCCTTGGCTGCCGGCGCCGCGTCCGGCTGGCTTTCAAACAAACTCGCCAGGAAATTGTCCCCCAGGCCGGTCTCGAACATTTTCGGACGCACCAGGGCGGCCGCGAAGATCGCCAGCGGGAACTCAAAATACTTCCAGAAGATGACGGGCGCGATCAAGGCATTGAAGATTCCCCCCACCATGCCGCCGACCGACATCCACAGGTAAAACTCGGTCAGATATTTGGTGCTCGGGCGGTCCTTGGCGAGTTCGCCGTGGCACATCATGGTTGACGCGAAGAAGCCCAAGACGTGGGCAAAGATCGCCACCTTTAAGAGCTGCGGATCGGATGCCAGGTTCCACACATCCGCCATGATCATGAAGCAGATGCAGAACGGCTGGGCATAGAGGAATAGGTTGTGCGGCTGATCGGTCCAGACCACCGGCCAGCGGGCGAACACCAGGATGAACGACAGCAAGTACAGAATCAGGGGAATGAGCCAGAACATCGGCTGCGGCGACAGATCGGTGGTGATGTGCGTGGTGATGCCGAGCATCAAGCTGGAAGGCACGGCGGCGAGCATCACCCAGCGGAAGCGGCGGCCAAAGGTCATCTCGTCGGAGGCGAAATGGACCGGGGCGTCAACAATCGCGACGCTGGAGCGCTGGGCGCCCTTGCCTTTGCCCGGCTGGCCGGCCTTGACGGTGGTGCCGGCGTGCGCCGTCGGTGCGCCGGCGCTGATGCCGGTCTGCGCTCCCGCGGCTGCCGTCGTCTGCGCTGCGGCCGGGGCGGGCTCAGGTTTCGGCTCGTGCGCTGGTTTCGAGTAGATCACTTCCTTCGAGTTCCACACCAGCGCCGCACACGCCATCACGAACGCGATCAGGCCGATGTAGCCGGCCACGTATATCCAGCCTTGATCCGTCAGCGAGACGTACGGCTCGATCAGGATCGGGTAGAGGATCAGCGACAGCATGCTGCCGAAGTTGCTCGCGATGGACAGGAAGTAGGGATCGCGTGCCGAAGGATGACCGGTGTGCACGAACCATTTCTGCAAGAGCGGCGAAGTCGTCGCCACGACGAGGAAGGGTAACGCAACGTAAAGGAACAAAATGCCCAGCGTCGAGGGGATTGGATTCGAGCCCAGGTCCGGCACGAAGCCCCACAGACTCAACTTGTTGGTCGGCACTCCATCCACCAGATCGCCGCCGCCGAACGCAAACGGGAACGGCAATAGTACGATGAGCGGCAGGCACAGCAAGGCGGCGTGCGCCATCAACTGCTGCCGCAGCGTCAGCCGCGTGCTGGCGTTATGCGTGTAGGCATAGCCCGCCAGCAACGCCATCTGGAAGAACACCATGCAGGTGTTCCACACTTGCGGCGTGCCGCCGAGCTTCGGCAGAATGATCTTACCGACGATCGGCTGGACCAGGAAGAGAATAAACGCGCTGACAAACAGCGTGAGAGCATAAAGTGGCAGTGCCAAGGGAGGATCTCCACGTCAGGGGTCAGGGGTCAGGAATCAGGGGTCAGGAATCAGGGGTCAGGCTGATTCCTGACTCCTGATCCCGGACTCCTGGCACTACTGCCAAGGCCAGTGCCAGCGCACCACGCTCAGAATGTGGGAGTAGTCATCGGTCCAGACGGAGTCCTTCTCCGTCACCGGCATTTTCACGTAGGTGTACTCGCCGCCCACGCGGCGCGTTTCACCGTGATCCTTGTACGGGTCGTACCACTCGACGTTGGAGTTGAGGATCTGCCAACCGTCGGGAGCGCGGCCCATCTGCGGGCGTTCCCTTTCGTCGCGAACGGGCATCGGCTTCATCGTCTTGCTCTGGATGAAATCCTTCTTCTGTTTTTCGTTGCGCTCGAGAGTTTTGGTGAAGCCGTCGCCGCGGTAGATCATCACGTATTCCGACGTGAAGTGCCCCATGTAGCGTTCCTTTTCGCCGAGGTCCTTGCCGACCATGCAATTAATTACCGGGCCGCCTTTTTCTTGTGATTCCTTCGAAAGCTCCATGGCGATGCGGGCGACGGGCCGGACCAGATCCATGTGGCGATTGGACGTGTGCACGCACAGGACGCCATCGTCGGTCAAGCGGTCCATGTAGAGTTGGATCGCCTGCTTGGTGACCAGATGGATCGGAATGGCGTCCGAGCTAAAAGCATCCACATTGATCGCCTTGAAGAACTTGTCGCGCCGCGGCGAGGGGCTGCCCTTTTTCGACTTCATGACTACCGTTTTGTCTGCGCCATACTCGCCGTAGTAAACCAGCGAGCCCTTGTAGTTCAAGGGATCGCGCTTGGGCTCGCGCTCCAGCGACTGCCTGGCGTCGCCCATGAGCACCTCAAGATTGACGCCGCGGCGGATGGCGTTTTGCAAGTAGGTGAATCGGCCATCGGCTCCGCTGGGTACGGGGCCTTCGGGTGTCATTACCTCCGGCAGAGAGAACTCGCGAATGACTTCATCGATCTCGTAATAGGTCATGAACTGATACGGCCGAGCGTAGGACGCCATCGTGCCGGTACCCAGGCCGATGGTTGCAAACGGCGGCTCCGACCAGGTATCCACGAGCGCCGCCATCGGGATTTGCCCGACGCCGAGCGACGCCGTCATCTGGCCGATCAGCGACGCCGGCATGCGCATGTCGGCATAGAAGGTGTTCTGCTTGCCGGCGCCGAGCCCACCCTTGATGTCGGTCGTCGCGCCTCCAGGAACTGTGAACCAGTTGTCTCGCTCCATCACCGCGCCCACGGGGCCGTAGCGATGGTAGTAAGTCGTGGCCAGCCGGCTCAAGTCCAGGCGGTGTTTCTGGAGCTTGTCCTTCGAGTAAACGGCGTAGTAGTTGCGGCCGTGATAGGTCGTGCCGTGCATCAGGTAGGTGAAGTAGTATGGCGGGGCAAACGGTTTTCCTTCGGCCGACCAGGGGTCCTCCTTGTTGTTGAAATCGCGGTTCTCCTCCTCGTCATGGCAGAATTCCCGATGCTCCATGACCTTCAACAAGCCGAAGTAGGTGCGGCGCGCTTCGAGAAAGCCCCGCGTATCCCGGCTGGCGTAATACATGTTCCCCAGGAGCAGGCCCATCACGGCCAGGCTGATGCGCAGGGGCCGGCCGGCAAAAAAGAAACAGAACACCATCGGGATGAACATGATGAAAACGTTGGCCGCGATCCCTTCCCAGGCCTTCGTCATCGGAAGCTTGAGGAAGCTCATCACCTTGTGCAGCGTCGCTGCGCTGTCTTCGTAATAAGGCGAAAGCGTGGACGTGGTCCAGTAGGCGATCGACAAGATGAAGAGGCCGAAGATGATGTCGAGGAAGATGTTGAACATGTAAGTCGTGCGCGGCGGCGTGCGGCCCAGCGACTTGGCCATCTCGTCGCCTTGATTGCGAACCCAGCCCTGGAAGCCGGGGAACGCATTGAGGATCAGTTCATCGAACCAGCCGCTGGCGACATACTGAGGCCGCACGACGCAGGCGATGATGATGGCGATGTAGAATTCCAGCACGCCTTCCTGGAAGACGACGGGGGCGACAATGGCGTTGAAAAGCCCGCCGAGCATGCCGCCGAAGGACATCAACAGGAAGAACTCCGTGAGGTACCTCGGATTGGGCCTATCGACCGCCATTTCGCCATGACATGCCAGAGCCGTTGCGAAGAATCCCAGCATGACGGCAACCGTGGGCAAGAGCGGATCGAACCCGCCTTTCATGACGATGAAGCAAATGACAATCAAGCCCAGCGGCTGACCGACATAGAGCATGATCTGGTGCGGGGTATAGCCGGTCGAAGCGAAGGTGACCACATGCTTGCCGGTCCACATCTTCATGAAGACGAGGATGAAAGACAAGAGATAGAGAGCCAACGGCACAACCCAGACGTAGACGAACGGCGAGAGATCGGTGGAGACGTAGTTGGTCACGCCGAGCATCATGCTGGACGGCACGGCGGCGAGCATGACCCAGCGGATGCGCCGCCACGCGGTCATCTCGGCGGTGGCGCCGGTGAGCACAATCGGCGCGATCGGCGCCTTCTCGATGGTCTTCGGCTCGTCGGGTTTGCCTGGCGTTTTCAGGCCTTTCTTGCGTTGCGCGCTGCGTCCTCCCGGCGCGGGCCCGGACTTGACTGCCGTGGAAGCCGCCACCGATTGCGCCGGGACCGGCGCGGAGGCAACGGCCTCAGGCACTTCTGCGGGCGGCGGGGGCGCATTGGCGAATGCCGCTTCAGCGGCCAGCACCTCGTCCGGAGGCGCGACCTTGTAGATCATGTACGCGCAATAGACGACCAGCCCACCCAGCAAAACGTAGCCCACGAACCAGATCGTTGTTTGCGAGGAGAGCACCGTCATCGGTTCGATCAGCACGGGATAAAAGAACAACGACAGCAAGCTGCCGAGGTTGCTCGCGCCATAGAGGAAGTACGGGTCCTTGGCCGACGGATCGCCACTGTACGCAAACCAGCGTTGCAAGAGCGGCGCGCTCGTGGACACCACGAAAAAAGGGGTGCCGACCACGATCGCCAGGATCCAGAGCGTGGCCCAAATGGGGTTCCCTTCGGTGGGCGGATCCCACAAACGGACCGTGTCGTAAAACGGAAAGATCAGCAACATGACCACCGGAACCGCCAAGAGAGCACTGTGCAACATCAACTGCTTCCGCAGCTTCAGCCGAGTCGACACCGTGTGGGTGTAGGCATAGCCCAGCAGCAGCACCGATTGAAAGAACACCATGCACGTGTTCCACACCTGCGGCGTGCCGCCGAGCTTCGGCAGGATCAGCTTGCCGATCATCGGTTGAACGAGAAAAAGGAGAAACGCGCTGACAAACAGCGTGATTACGAACATCGGCAGGGCCAAGTGCCACCTCCATGATCAAGCGAAGTAAATAGCATCTCTCACCCGCGACGCTCAACTACCGTACACGCGGGGAGAGCAACGAATATCAGTTGGACATTCTAGGAATTTCACTTCATTCGGCGAGCAAGGCAGGGGTCAGGTAGTGGTACAGCTTGCCGGATTGTCGCCTTTCGCTCCGCGAAAGAACGCCCTTTCGCGGAGCGAAAGGCGACAAACTGTACCACTACCAGGTGCCAGGATTCAGGGATATGGAATCCGTGGTGACTTCGCTTATTCCTGACTCCTGACCCCTGACTCCTGACTCCTGGTTGTGATTCCAACCACGTAGCTGCGTTGGGACTCCGCCGACATCTGCACGGTCACGCGCATGCAGACTTGCAGATCGGCGAGGGTGGACTTCTTGCCGTCGATGACGATCTCGGCATCCTCGGCCACAGCAACGCCTTCGGCGACGAGATGCAGGTTCGGCACATCCAAGGCCAGCGTGCGTTTATCGACCTGGACCGACTTTACCGTGACGGCAACCTTCGGCCCGACGGCCTTGATGCCGACCGCCTTCTTGCTTGGCGACAGGTGCAAGATGACCCGCATCTTGAGCTTGAGGTCGCCGTGCTTGGTTTTCTTGCCATCGACCGTGATGGCGGCGCCCTTCTCGAGGTGGTAGGTCTTCTCGATCTTGTTGGGGCCGATTTCTGAGCGGATGGTCACGGAATCGTCGTTCATTCCCTCCACGATGCCGACAACGGCTTCGCCCGCAACCGTGATGCTAAGCGCGTCGCGCCGGCCATTGGGGGCGCGCTGCATTTCAAGGTGAACGATCATGCCGGTCCGCAGGTCGCCAAGTTTGCGCTCGGCCCCATCGAGGGTGATCCTGGTCGCCGGCCCGATTTGCACATCGTAAAGCTCGTCGCCGCTCGCCTGGAGGGTTTGGCTGGCGGTATCGATTTGCTGGATGATGCAATCGCGAGCAACCTGCGGCTTTTCAGGCTTGGCGACCAGGGCGTTTGGCTTGTCCTCCAGGGAGTTTTTGTTCGCGAGCACGGAGGGAAGCAGCGTGCCAAGGCCTATGCCAAGGATGGTCAGCAACACGACAACCGCGGAGGCGATGGTGAGCCTGGTCCAGACGAGGGAACGTACGACGGCGTCGGTCAAGGCGGCGACGTGGCCGGAAACGATGCCGGTAATTGGTTGGCCCCCCGCCAGCTGAAGTGCGGCGTGAGCGGTGGCCATGGACAGCGTCGCGGGCACTTCCGTGAGCGCCTTGTTCGACAACAGCACCGCGAGCGCTCCGGCCGAGATCGCCAGGTTGCGACGCGACAGCCGTTTTGCCAGGAGCACGCGGGCGCGCGCCAGCCGGCTGGCGACGGTGCCTTCGGGCAGACCGAGAATCTGGGCGACTTCCTTGCGCGTGCGGCCCTCGAGATCGCACGAGATCAGCACGCCGCGGTACTTGTTCGGCAACTTGGCCAGCTCCTGGTCGAGGAGCGGTTGCAGTTCCTGCCAGTCGTCGCTTTTTGTTTCAGCCCTATTGGAGTGCATTTCGCACCTTTTCTTCTCACGGTTCCGCCTGCGGGCAGCCAGTTTCCTTGCCTCGAGTGCCGTGCGATAGGCCACTCCGTAAAGCCAGTTGCCGACCATCTCGCGTGGCCGAACGCTGGCCGCCTTGCGCACGAGCACGAGAAACACCGCCTGGAAGCAATCCTCCGCGTCATGGGCGTTGTCGAGCACGCGGCGGCAGACGCCCAGCACCATGCTGCTATGGCGGCGCACCAATTCTTCGAAGGCGAGGGCATCCTGATCGTCGATGAATCGATCGAGAAGCTGCCCGTCGCTGGATTCGTCGTCAGCGCGCGGATTCAGCGCAAAGCGTGGCGGCGGAAGGTGCTCGGTAAAAGTAGAGGTTGCCATGTCCATTGCCTCGGCCGGTAGGCTGCGATCCTCGGTAGATATTGGACGAACAGGGCCGAATTGTTCCCATCTTCTAAAACCATTCTCCAATCTCACTAATGTCCCGTTGAGACATTGCTGACCAGATGCAAATTCTTGCCGCGGCTTATTTTATGACGAATTTCCATCTGCATCGATTTCAACTTTCCCGCGCGGAATCTCGTAGACTTTTCCACGAATGCCTGTGGAAAGGACTTGACG
>SHZY01000186.1 GCA_009692065.1 Gemmataceae bacterium | reverse complement strand
CTCTTCAACATCAAGGTGTCGCAATGACCCGCATCATCCTTCTCACCCTGGCCGCAACCCTGGCAAGCAGCCTCACCGTCCACGCCCAGGAGAAGAAAGACCCACCCAAGCACTACACGAACAGCCTGGGCATGAAGTTTGTCTGGATTCCTCCAGGCAGCTTCATGATGGGCAGTCCGAAGGAAGAAAAAGAAAGGCGTAATGATGAAACCCAACACAAAGTCACACTGACCAAAGGTTTCTACTTGGGTGTGTACACCGTGACACAGGAGCAGTGGCAAGAGGTCATGGGGAACAATCCTAGCTTTTTCAAGGGCATGAAGAACCTGCCGGTGGATACCGTTTCATGGTACGACTGCCAGGGGTTCATCAAGAAGTTGCGGGGGAAGGATATCGACAAGAAAGAGTATCGTCTCCCGAGCGAGGCGGAATGGGAATACGCTTGTCGTGCCGGGACGACCACCCCTTTTCATTTTGGCGAAACCATTTCGATCGATCAGGCGAATTACGATGGTAACTTCGCCTACGGCAACGGCAAAAAGGGAGTGGGCCGATGGAAGACCACGCCAGTTGGATCATTTCCCGCCAATGCGTGGGGACTGCATGACATGCACGGCAATCTCTGGCAATGGTGCCAGGATCGGGTTGGGGATGACTTGAATCGGGACGAGGAGCACCCGAAAAATGACGTGACGGACCCACAAGGGCCAGAAAAAGAGTTGAACCGTGTGCTGCGTGGCGGTTCGTGGTTCAGCTATCCCGAGGATTGCCGCTCGGCCTTCCGACTCAGGTTTATGCCTGGCTACCGTTACAACCACTGCGGCGTCCGCCTTTGTTTCACAGTGGAGTGAATTCGCTATTCGACATGAGGGTATCCCGGCGGTGGTCGCGGTACGGATTGGTCGAGCACGCAAGGGGGCCCACCAGCAGACCCGCTGGTGTATCCAGACAGCACGTTCGGCGGCCGGGCGACTCTCAGTCTTCTGTATCCGGGGCCTGATGGGCCGGTGGCCACCGAGCGCTACGAAATGTTCCGCGAAGGGATCCAACTCAGCGAGGCGATCCGCTTCATCCGCCGGGCGATTGAGGGGAAGAAACTTGGCGATGAGCTTCAGGAGCGAGCCAAGCGGTCTCTCGACGACCGAGCCAAGTTATTTGCGGAAGGCGCCTTTGCTCTGCGGCACATGCCCGCCGCCGAAGACGCGAAACTGCTCGCCCTCGCCGGCGAGGTGGCGCGGGAGCTGGAGGGGAAGAAGAAGTGAACAGTGAGAAGTGAACAGTGGGAATCGGGTGACGAGACCGGCGACGAGGGAAAAACAATGAGTACGCGAAGTCAGAACGTTGTGACTCGATTGGCAACTGCGATGCTCTTGGGCATCGCCCTGACTGCGGCATGTGGAGGGACCTGGGCCGGCGAGAAGGGCAAGGCGCCAACGAATTCGGAGCCGGCGAAACGCAAAGTCTGGACGAACGCCTGGGCGCCTAAGGACACGCCGGTGCGTGCGATTATCGCCGACGGGAATAATTCCTGGCAACAACCTTTTTGCACACGCAACGGTCTTGCCTACTTTAAGATTGATTATGGTGTGTGGCGTGAGGATGTGAATTTCTTCGATCTCGGGGGGATTGCCGCCGAACTCGGCCGTCCCGAACTGGCCAACGCTCCGGTGATCGTTGTCGGGCTTTCGATTGGGGGCTGCCGCGCCATCACGTTCACCTTAGAGCACTCCGATCGTGTTCTGGCCGTGCTGCCCATGCAGCCGGTGATACAGTTCAAGAGAGACAAAGGCTTCAATCAAGGGCATTAAACCGATATCGGATGGGCCAACTCGCTCAAAGGGCATCACGGGCTTGGCATCAAAGGCTTGGATATAGGGCCTCAATCCGATTACGCCCGGGATGGCCTTGATGTCTCCCGCATGCTCGGCGTGCCGATGTTCTTACAGACCGCAGCGGACGATGATCTCCTGGGTATCGCGATGGGGTACAAGTTCCACGGGTATGGCCGCGGGCAAGGCGCGCCGTGGACCTACTTCTGTCGGCCCGACGGCGGTCATGCAGTTAGTTTGAAGCGGGAAGTCGCCGAGCCCTGGCTGGAGGCCGTCCTCGCACAGCGATTGCCGGCCGATGTGGATCTGCGCAAGGGGAAGCCGGCGCTCAAGCCCATCGTCATGGACAAGGCCTGGTTCGGCCAGATGCAGACGCTGGAGGTGGCCGAGTCCGCGAAATACGCCGGCGAGCGGTCGAAGGCCTCCTGGCTTCCGGACAAGGCCGCCGCCGAGGCGTGGAAGAAGCACAGCAAGGGCATGCCCTATGAAGTTCCGGATCAATCGTTGCGAAAGCCGTCCGGGTTGATCAGCAACCTGGTGGTCAACGCAGTCCGGCCCTCCGAAACCAAAGGCGACGTGTGGAAAATCGTCGCCAATCTGAAGGAGGGCGACACCTTCTGCACAACCGGGTCGCCTTGGGTCTATACGACGGCCGTGGGTAAGGTTCCGGAGGTGGTGCGGGGTTGCGATTGGATTAGGCCGGACAGTGACGCCGTGCGCTTCACGGGTGAAAAGATGCTGGAGTTCACCGTCACCGACAAGGCCGTGGTCTATGTCGCCCACGACGAGAAGATTGCCAAGAAGCCGGCGTGGCTGGCCGACTGGAAGGACACGGGCGATTCATTGCAGGGCGGCTATCTGGGGAACGAACGCAGCTTCCGGATGTTCTCGAAGGCGTTTCCCAAAGACGCGAAGGTCACATTGGGGCCGAACGGCGAACGCCCGAAGGGTGGATTTACATGACGATCGTCAAGCGGTCACCTGAGGTGAACGGCGGCAAATGATCCATACCCAGCCATGCGGTGCGAACAAAAACTACCTGGGACCGGCCTGGAAATCGGCCCTACGGACAAATCGAATACTGGAGAAGTGTGATGCGATTTGCATTCATGAGTTTTCTTGCTGCGAGCATTGTCCTTGCGACTTGTCCGAGCCCCAGTGGTGCCCAGTCGAGCAACCCCAAGGAAATCAAGAACAGCCTCGGCATGAAGCTCGTGTACATTCCGCCGGGGAAGTTCACGATGGGCTCGCCGGAATCGGAGGCGGGTCGTGAGCCGCAGGAAACGCCGCACGAGGTGGAACTGACCAAAGGCTTCTACATGGGTGCCTACGAGGTTACTGTCGGCCAGTTCAAACAGTTCGTGACGGCGTCGAAATATACAACCGACGGCGAACGCGATGGCAAAGGCGCGTACGGCATTGATGCGGACGGTAAGATCAACGACATGAAGCCGGAGTTCACCTGGAAGAATCCGGGGTTCGAACAAACCGATCAACACCCGGTAGTCAATGTGTCGTGGAGCGACGCCAAGGCGTTCTGCAAGTGGCTGAGCGAAAAAGAGAAGAAAACCTATCGTATGGCAACCGAAGCCGAGTGGGAGTATGCTTGCCGGGCGGGGACGAAGACCGCCTACGTGCATGGCGACGATCCCGAAGGCCTGGCGACCATCGGCAACGGTGCTGACGCAACCGCTCGAGCCAAGTATCCGGGATGGAGCATCGGCATCAAGGCGAAAGATGGCTTCGTCTTCACAGCTCCCGTCGGACAGTTCAAGGCGAATGCTTTTGGCCTCTACGACATGCACGGCAACGTCTGGGAATGGTGCGGAGACTGGTACGTGCCGAACAGCTATGCCAGGGAGAAACAAGTCGATCCGACCGGGCCGATTACGGGAAAAGCCAAGGTGCAACGCGGCGGCGGGTGGTCGAGCGATGCCAAGCGTCTTCGCTCCGCGGCTCGCATCGGTCGAGATCCGGTTGCCTACCGAGGGTGCTACCAGGGCTTTCGTGTCGTGATGGAACGGTCGGCAAAACAATGATGAATAATGAACAAGCCGCCATCCTGCAGAAGATCGCATGGGAGACGGTGTCGAATTATCGGCATGCGGGAAGCGCTCGCACCAAATAAGCGTCGCAATCCGTAGAATTCTCTGAGATCGAACAGCGAAAAGTAAGGCCGTCGGAACGTGGACAATTAAGAAGGTTCTTTCAACCCCTATTGCGGAGGACACATTCGTGAAGATCCCAATTACCACAAGTCGGCGTCGCTTCATCAAGGCTGCCGGCGCTGCCATTGCCGGGCCGTATTTGCTCACCAATGCCGCTCTCGGCCAGGGCAATCGCCCACCGGCCAGCGACCGTATCGTCATGGCCACGATCGGCTGTGGTGGACAAGGCCGAGGCGACATGGGCGGTTTCATGGGCCATCCCGAGGTGCAGATGGTCGCGGTTTGCGATCCGGTAACCGCCCACCGCGAACAAGCCAGGGCCGCTGTCAATCGGCGATACAACAACAACGATTGCCGCGCGTATAACGACTTCCGCGAAGTTCTGGCGCGTCCCGACATCGACGCCGTCCTCATCGCCACGCCGGATCACTGGCACGCCATCATCACCATCGAAGCGTGCAAGCATGGCAAAGACGTCTACTGCGAGAAGCCCGAGTCGCTGACGGTTCGCGAAGGCCGGGCGATGGTCGAAGCGGTTCGCCGTTATGGCCGGGTCTTTTCGGGCGGCAGCCAGCGCGTCCTCGGCGACTACGGCAACGGCGATGTGCCGCGGATGATCTGGAGCGGCGGCATTGGCACGCCGCGCGAAGCGTTCGTCAGCTGCGGCGGCCCGCCCAGCGACTGCAATCTGCCGGAGTTGCCCGTCCCCGCCGGCGTCGATTGGGAAATGTGGCTTGGCCCGGCGCCGTGGCGTGGCTTCCATCCCCAGCTCATCAACTTCAACTTCCGACCGTATCGGGAATATTCCGGCTGGCAGATGACCGATTGGGGCGCTCACCGTTTCGGCGCGGCGCTGTTCGCGACTCAGCATCACCTCACCGGCCCGACGCGCATCCACGTGCCCGGCCCGGAGCATCGCCTCCTCACCTTCGAGTTCGCCGACGGCTTCAAGATGTACCACGGCGGCTCGGGCAACATCACTTATGTCGGGACCGAAGGCCAATGGCCGGGGAATCATCGGCGGCCCGATCGCCTCGCCGACATGCCCCACTACAAGGGCCGCGGCGGCATCTTCGGCGACTTCCTCCATTGCGTCAGAACCCGCGAACGCTGCTTCCGCGATGTCGAAATCGCGCACCGTGCCTGCACGGTTTGCCACCTCGGCAACATCGCCTACGCCCTCAACCGCTCGCTTCGCTGGGATCCCGTCCGTGAGGAAATCATCGGCGACGAGGAGGCCTCGCGCCGACTCGATCGCCCGAAGCGCGAGCCGTGGACGCTGTAGTAGTCCGATGTGCCATTCCCGCCCTCGAGCCGATTTCAGCAACCCGGCTGCTCCGAACCGCCGGGTTGCTGACAAAACTCCTTCGTTTCAGTACCCACCATCACGATGCCCTCAGCCGGTCGAACATTCGCGGCTGGGCCGATCGCACCAACCTCGGAGTCATACTCACATGCGCTATTTCTCTCTCGCCGTCGTTGCCGTGCTTCTATCGGTCGCGCCCGGCTACAGCCAAAAAGGCAAAAAAACTGCGGTTGCCGGCCCGATCGACATCAAGGGCAAGACCAACGCAGAGGCCCTGGCGCTGCTCATCCCGGGCATGGCCCGCGCCGAGCTCCCCGATCGCAATGCGCCGCAGCAGCAGTGGCAAGAGATTTGTCTCGCCGCCGGCGCGCCGGGCAACGAGGCGAAGCGGCTGGAAGTCTGCAAGCTGATGATCGCCAAGCTCGGCGCCGACGTGCCCGATCCAGCGCGGTTCTGGATGCTCAAACAACTGGAATACATCGGCCGGGCCGAGTCTGTCGCCACGGTCGCCAAGGTCATCGAAGATCCCAGCGAAGTGCTTCGCGAGTCCGCGATCCGCTGCCTGGCCAACAATCCCGCCGAGGAAGCGACCGCCGCCCTCGTCGGCAAGTTGTCGGCGAAGGACGCCAAGACGAAGATCGCCCTTGCCAACGCTCTGGGCTATCGCCGGGCGGCCTCGGCCGTGAACGCGCTGGCCGGCGAGTTGACGAACGAATCGCCCGCGGTCGCTCAGGCCGCCGCTCGCGCTTTGGGCCGCATCGCCAGCGCCGATGCCGCGGCACAGCTCAACAAGGCGCGCGCAGCCGCCAAGGATCCGGTGCGTTTGTGGATCTGCGACGCATATCTGCTCTGCGCGGACAAGCTCGTGAAGGATGGCAAAACGCAAGAAGCCGCCGCCATCTACAACGACCTGTACGGCAACGAGAAGAACCGCGCCACCCGCATGGCCGCTCTGGAAGGCGTGCTCCGTTCAGCCGTTGACGATGCGGGCGCCCAGATCGTCAAGCTGCTGATCAGCGACGACCGCGATGCGCGCAACATCGCTCTGCTGTCGATCGCCGGTATCAATTCGAACTCGCTGAAAGCCGTGGCCGCTGCCGCCGACAAATTGCCTGTCCAAGCGCAGGTCTTGCTGCTCGGCGCCCTCGCCAATCGTCGCGAAAAATCGCAAGCGGCGCTTGCCTTGAAGGCAAGTCAATCCTCGGACGCCGATCTCCAGCGGGCCGGGATTCTCGCCCTCGGTTCACTCGGCGATGCCTCGGCCTTGCCGTTGTTGGTCGAAACCGCGTTCTCGAAATCGAAGAACGCGGATGCCGCTCGCAACAGCCTCGGCGCCATCGCGGGACCCGGCGTTGATGAAAAACTGGTTGCCATCCTGGCGGCCGAAAAACAGCCATCCACGCGCATCGGCTTGATCGCGACTGTCGAGGCACGCGGTTTGGCCACCGCGGTTCCGGCGCTTCTTGAAAACGCCCGCGGTGACGACGCCGCCGTCCGTCAGGCTGCCATGAAGGCTCTCGGCAAGCTGGCCGAAGCGAAGGACGTCGGCGCCATGATCCCTGGGATCTTGAAGGCGGCCAAGGGGGCCGAGCGTGAGAATGCGGAAAAGGCGATCGCTGCTGTTGTTGCCCGCATCGGCGAACCGGAAAATCGCGCCGACGCCATCGTCGCCGCCGTGTCGCCGGAGAATCGGGCTGAGCTCCTGCCGTTGCTTGGGCGAATCGGCGGACCGAAGGCGCTGGCGCTCGCCAAGCAGTCGCTCGACACGAAAGACCGCTCGGCCGCGGTGCTCGCCTTCGCGAATTGGCCCGATTACTCCGTCTCGGACGTCCTTCTCGATCTGGCCAAGAACGCGCCCGAGCCCGAACTCAAAAAGCTCGCGTTCCAGAATCTGGCCCGCGTCAACTCGCTCGACAAGGATCACCCGGTCCCGCCCCGCTTCGCGGTCTTGAAGCAAGCGATGGCGATTGCCGACGACGTCGAGAAGAAAAAGGCGGTTATCAACGCCCTGTCTACGATCCGCGAAATGGAGGCTTTGCGGATTGCCGTTTCCTTCCTGGATGACAAACAGCTCAACCAGGCTGCGTGCAAAACCATTGTTGAACTGGCCCACTCGAAGACGCTCCGCCAGCCGAACCAGGCCGAGTTCGGCCGCGTCCTCGACCGCGTCCTCGTCATCTGCCGCGACAAGGAATTGATCGAGCGGGCGAAGAAGTACAAGGCCAACCAATGATCGCGATGGCGGCTGCGCAGCATCGCGAACATCAAGTAATTGCCGCAACGAAAGGAGAACAGGTCTATGAACCTACACCGAATTACCAGCGTGCTGGTCACGCTTGTGCTGACCGACTGGTGTTCGGCAACAGTCTTGGCTCAGGAACTGAACCCGCAGCAGGTCAAAAGCTTGACGGTCGAGCAGGTCCAGAACCTGAAGCCGAAGGGAGACGGCCTGTCGTTCGACAAGCTGACCGAACTTTCGCCCATAGTGGCGGAAGCGCTGGCGAAGCAGAACGTCGGCCTCCGCTTCGGCGCTCTGACAAGTCTGCCTCCCGAAATCGCCAAGGCGCTTGCAGCCCACAAGGGACCGTTGACTTTCACCAAGCTGAGCGAGCTATCCGTCGACACGGCCCAGGCGCTCGGTTCGTTCGAAGGGAAAAACCTCACACTGGGCGGGATATCGGACCTGTCTCCCCAAGCGGCCAAGAAATTGGCGGACTTCAAGGGAACGCTAGAACTCCCCGATTTGAAGGTGGCGTCGGCCGAGGCGTCGGCGGCTTTGGCGGAGTGCAAGGGCGAAGTTTATCTCCGTGGTTTGACAAGTCTGAACTCGGTTCCTCTGGCCTCGAAGCTCGGCCTGCAGTCGTCCGTCCGTCTGAATAACCTGCTCACGCTGCCAGACGACGTGGCGCGGGCGCTCTTCAGCGACTCGAAGTCGGCCAAGGGGATCGAATACTATCTCGGCCTGAAAGAGATTTCGTTGGAGACAGCCAAGGCAATCGCTGCTCGTGGCCGGGTCGCCGGGGGCCATTTCCACTTCTACGAGGTGGAGTCGATTCCAGACGAAGTTGCGGAGGCGTTCGCGTTCAAGGGAGGCGCCATTCGCTTCCATAAGGTGACAAAGATCTCCGACCGCGTGGCAAAAGCCCTGATCTCGTTCAGCTACGTCCACATGTATGCTCTGTCGGACGTGTCCCCCAAGGCTCTGGAGATGATCTCACAAACCCGAAGTTTCCAGGTCCACGGTCTCAGGCGGATCGATTCAGTCCCCTTTGCTTCCACGTTGCTGTCAAACAACAATGTGTTCCTGAGCCTCAACAAGGTTGAGAGCTTTTCGGACGAAGCGGCCGAGGCGATGGCTAAAGGTGGAAAAGGAAAGTCATGTCCGCGGATGCCGGCGCTCAAGGAGTTGAAATCGACGGCGCTGGCGGAGTTACTCGCAAGCCAAAAGGGGGCGTTGCAATTTCCCAAGCTGGAGATAGTCACTGACGATGTGGTGAAGACTCTTGCCAGCCACAAGGGGGATCTTGATCTCTCGGGGCTGACCACGTTGTCTGCTGAGCGAGCGAAGATGCTGGCGAATCGAGAAGACTCGACGAGCCTCAACGGCGTGACGAAACTTACCGACGACGCGGCGACGGAACTGGCAAAAGCACGCGGCACGGTTTCGCTGGCGAAGCTGGCAAAAGTCTCCGACGCCGGTGCGGCAGCCCTGCGGTCGAACAGCAAGCTGATGCTATCGAAAACGATCAAGTAGGATTCACCAAGAAAGCGGAGGTGGGACGTGATTCGAGGAGATTTCAGAGTTGTTCTTTTGGGTATCGGCGGTTTCCTCCCGCTGATTGCGGGAGGCATGGCTCAAGACGCGAAATCGGTGCCGCCCGCCAAGCCGTCGCCGCCTCAAAAGGCCGTCCCCGCCAACAATATCCAGGTCCGCGCTGGCTTCGCCGTGGAGCGCGTGTACCAGGTGAAGGGAGCGACCGAGGGCTCCTGGGTCGCCATGTGTTTCGATGACAAGGGCCGAATCTATGCTTCGGCACAAGGCGACCATGGGCTTTTCCGCATCACGCCGCCCGCCATTGGGACCGACGAGGAATGCAAGGTGGAACTGGTCTCCACCAAGTGGGGACGTTGCCAGGGCATGGCCTGGATCAACGGTTCGTTGTA
>SHZY01000036.1 GCA_009692065.1 Gemmataceae bacterium | reverse complement strand
TCTCTCTATTTTGCCACCGAGATGCTTTGGAGTCGAACCTGCGGCCGTCGGTCGCACCGAAGTGAAAATGTTCCGACGACCGACCTTTGGACCGTCGCCGTCGCGCTCGACGTGATCGGTGCCGAAATATCGACTTAATCAACGGGCTGTTAAAGCAGAATTCACAATAATCGTTCAGCCCGACGGCGGCATTCGCCAGGTCGAAGGCCAGGAAAAACTCCTGAAGGAGATTGCCTTCGCTTCACCTGGAACCAGCAGCTTGATGAAGCTCATCCTGAGTGATGAAGCACTCAAGAAATCGTTCGCTCCGTTCGGCGCCTATTTGCCGACCGCTGCCGTCGCCCCCGGCGCTACCTGGACGCGAAACGACCCGCTCGACCTCGGCCCGATCGGCCGCTATGTCACGGCCTTCAACTTTACCTATCACGCCGCGGTTGGCTCCGCGCATGAAATTCGCTTCAAGTCGTCCTTGAAGTACACGCCGCCGAGCAAAGACGCCGGCGGACTTCCGTTCGTCATCAAGAGCGCCGAACTGACTGGCGAGCCTGGCGAAGGGAAGATCGTGTTCGATGCCGAGAAGGGCCGGCTGCGTGAGTCGTCGCACACCATGCGGCTGGTTGGTACTTTGCTCATCGAGGTGGGCCGTCAGGAGACATACGTGGATCTTGAACAAACTCAGACCAGTCGGGTTCGCACGATGGACACGTATGTTCGGCCGGAAAAGAAGTGAATTCCTGTCTTCATGTTGCGGCCGCAGGGCCCTTGCGTTCGTAAACGCAGGCACCCTGCAATCGCTAAACGTAAACCCATTCGGTTCATCAATACCGGAAGATGAAGTCCGTCGTCAGCCGGAACTGATCCAGGCGCCGGCCGTCGGTGTTGCTCAGCACGTTGAACTCGGCGGCGATGCCCCACGTGATGATGTCGTTGAGTTTGACGCGGCCACCGAAAGCGAGCGTCAACTCGTCACGGCCAGAAATCGATTGCGAACCGAAGTTGGCAAAGTCATTGCCTTCGAAGTTGAGGGCGCGGGCGCCGCCGTTGCGCGTGTAGTGGCGCCAGTTGAGCTCAACTAGGGGGTAGAAACGCTTGGCGATCTCGAAATCGAGATGGAAGCTGCTGTAGATATATTCGGTGCGCGTATTGTCGGTGCGGAAATGGTAGCCGGTGGTGTTCATGAAGTTGAAGCTGCCGTATTGATTGCGGCCAAAGTTCTGGGCAATCGAGAAATAGGGGACGAGGCCGGTATGACCGGTGTTCTGCAAGACCTTTGCGGAGCCAGTGGGGATGTCGAAGGTCAGACCGATCGCGGCGACGGTCTGGCTGGTTTCGTTGCGAATGATGGTGAACTTCGGACCAAGGAGAAGTTCGGAGAAACCGGTTGAGGTCTGAATGTCAGGCGTGCCGGTACTTGGGTTGATGCTGGTAAATCCAAGCCGGCTGACGACGAACGAAATATGGGGCGTGATGGCAACACTGCCGCGGAGCGCGAAATCGAAATTACTGCCGCCGCTCCAGATCGGGTTGGCGTTCGGTGTCTTCTGCCAAATGAAGAGCGGACGAATCTCGGTCAGTGCCCGCGGGTCTTCGAAAAAGAACGGGTTGGACACGGGCGAGGTGAAGACCTCGAAGGAGTGATCGCTCTGGAACATCTTGTGGCCGCCGCCTGGCTTGACGGCGCCGGTGACGTCGCCCAAGGTGCGGTGGAGATTGTCGCCGAGGCGGGTCCAGAAGCCGCCGAGGTCGGCATTGCTGTTGACGGCGCCCTTGTTGTAGATGTCCGGGTTGACGCCAGGCGTCGGGAAGACAGGTGGTCCGGCGGAGCCTGGCCACATCGGCTGGGGCGGCAGCACGTCGGCGGCCTGGCCACGCACCACGCGCGGGGTTTCCTCGCTGACGGGCCGGAACACGCCATCTGTCGTCGCAGCGCCGACCGGCCTGCCGAGTGTCACGGGCGTCGCGTCTTGGGCTGACTTGGCGGCACGCCACGTTACATCCTGGGCGTGGAGATCCGCTACCCACGCAAGCAGGACCACTCCGACGCCGAACATGGTTCTTGAGCGCATCCTTGCACCCTCCCTGCAACCGCGAGCCGCTCATAGCGTCTGTTCGCGGAGAATCCACCACGTTTATACCTTTCGTCGGACTTTCCCCGATTGCAATACTAGTTCACTCCGGTTGCGTCATGCAGCCACGGGGCACATCTGTAAAAAGCGGCGCAACCGCGCGAAGTGAAAAACTCTAGCCCCAGCCGGCGGTTAAGTTGGGCGAGCTGGGCCAACCATCCCGTCTAGCCCTAATTATTTACCACAGAGGTTCAAAGGACACAGAGAAAACCAAGTGGGGCGGCGGGTTGCGGCGATTTCTTGACTCGATAAACGCGGACATAGTTCATTATACCTACTATGACCATTCTCTGTGTCCTCTGTGCCTTTGTGGTTAGGATTTCCTGAATTGAATGATCCTGGCTACGGCCTCCCAAAAGTATCACCAAGCATAACCTCCGTCTCGATCTACTCGACAGGTAGTCACCGTCACCAAACGATGATTATCGGCTGGGATGCCGCGGCCCTTGCGCTGTAGACTCGGCCTAATTGACGGGGGGTCACCGTCACCAAACGATGTATTACGGCTGGGACGACGGAGGGATTGCGCTACAAGCTCGAACTAATGGAGGGGTTGTCACCGTCACCAAACGGTGGTTTACGGCTGGCGTTGCGCCTCAACGAAGCGTCATTTTGACAGGAAATCGCATGGTATTGGCAGTCTGGTCAAAATTCCACCTGGCCCGACCTTGATTTTATTCGCGTCCTATGCTTCATATACCTCAAGGACTTACAGCGTTCAAGCCAACGGCCTGGATGTGCGGTACGCCTTTTGCGTTGTTTCCTTGACCGATAGCCCGGAGGGGGGACCTCTGGGGCTTCGATGCCGCCGACCATTCTTATGGACCAGCAACTGAGGTGAGCGGCATGACTACAACGAGCGACAAACGATTATCCGTGCTCATAGCGGATGATGACGATGCCTGCCGCGAGACGCTGCGCGACATTCTGGAACCGGAAGGCTATCGGGCGCTGTTGGCGTCATCGGGCGAAGAAGCGATCGAGATCATTCATAGCGAGTCGATCCAGGTGGCGCTCTTCGATGTGCAGATGCCACGGATGACGGGCCTTGAGACGGTGCAGATCGTGCATCAGTTCAACGCCTTTTTGCCCTGCATCCTGGTTACCGCCAACGCGACCGAGGAGATCATCCGCCAGGCGTTCCAGGTACGAGCCTACAGCGTGATTCCGAAGCCGGTCAGCAGAAGCATTCTTTTGTACACTATGCTTCGGGCCTTGAAAGCATATGAAGATAGTCTGCGATCCGAGCCTGAGGCGGGAGCACAGGATCTCGGATAGCTTGCAAATTCAAATCAACATCATTGAGGGGTCCTCGCGATGAAAGTCATTCCGTTGAACGACAAGATTCTGGTCAAGCGTCTTGAAGCCGAAGAGAAGACTGCGGGCGGCATCCTTCTGCCCGACACCGCCAAGGAAAAACCTCGCCAGGGAAAAGTTCTTAGCCTAGGCGATGGCAAGCTGCTCGAAACCGGCAAGCGAGCCGCATTCCAGGTCAAGGAAGGCGACCGCGTACTTTTCTCGTCCTACGCCGGCAACGAAGTCCAGGTCGATGGCGAAGAGTACCTCATCATGTCCGAAGACGATATTCTCGCCGTCATCGATTAAATCCCACAAGCCCAATGGCGAGTAAACGAGCCGTTGGGATCGGGGCCAAGCCAAATTCAGAGCCGCGTTCACGACGAGCGCGGCTCTGCGTGTTTTCTGCCCAGCGCTGACGATTTCGTTCGCAAGCAGCCGCCTACTTGCCTTTTCTTCTGGCATTCACCTGGGATAGAATGAAACCAACAATTGGCACTGGTTTTGCAATGGATTTCTTCTGTTCGCTGCGTCCCACCGTGGAGGATACCCCGTGCGAAAGACTATCATCCTCGCGTTCTCTGGATTCGTTTGTTTGACGGGTTGGAGTCTGGCATTCGCTCCCGCTGGCGAAAGCAAGATCGGCCCCAACAAGAAGACCTGGGACGCCGTCGCCCAGAAGGCCGCCAGGTTTCTGCTGAGCACGCAGGACAAGAACGACGGCTGGAGCACCGACAAGACGCCGGGCGTCACCGGCATCGCGCTGACGGGGCTGCTCAAAACGGGCCAGGCGACGCCGCAAGATCCGGCCGCACAGAAGGCCCTCAAGTACATCGAGGGTCTCGTCAACCCCGAGAAGAAGCACATCGCCGGCCAGGACCCCAAGGTCCAGCTGCAAAACTACGTCACCAGCATCAACGTGATGGCGCTCATCGAGGCCAGGCAGGATGATAAGTACAAGGCCGTCATTGGCGACGCCGTCGCATTTTTGAAGAAGCTGCAATGGGACGAAGACGACGGCAAGGACCAAACGAGCGACTTCTTCGGCGGCGCCGGCTACGACAGCAAATCGCGCCCCGATCTCTCCAACACGCAGATGTTCCTCGACGCCCTGAAGGCCGCGGGCGTCGGCCCCGATGATCCGGCGATGAAGAAGGCGCTGATCTTTGTCGGCCGTTGCCAAAATATCAAGGGGGAGCACAACGATCGCCCGTGGGCCAAGATCATCGGCGACGGCAGCTTTATCTATACTGCTGCGACCGGCGGCGCCACCAAGGTTGTCGATCAGCCGCTCGACAACGGCGCCCTGCCCGGCTACGGCAGCATGACCTACGCCGGCGTCAAGAGCATGATCTACTGCGGCGTTGCCAAGGACGACCCGCGCGTCAAGAAAGCCTACGAGTGGATCCAGAACAACTACAGCGTGGACAAGAATCCAGGCATGCCAGACGTACGCTCGCAGTGGGGCCTGTATTACTATTACAACACCATGGCCAAGAGCCTCGACGCGCTCGGCATCGACCACGTCATCGATAACAAAGGCGTCAAACACGACTGGCGCAAGGACATCACGGAGGCCCTTGCAAAACGCCAACTCCCCGGCGGCAATTTCCGCAACGTTCCCAATTGGATGGAAGCGGACGAGAACCTTGTGACGGGATATGCGTTGATGGCGCTGAGTTATTGCAAGCCGAAGTAATACCCTCTTCGTTTAGCGCCCGCCAGGCGCCTTGCGGGCGCTAAACGAAGAGGGGCGGATCCAACGAATGGAAGCCCTCCCCTTTCTCTCCAGCACCAAGGCCAAGCTCGGCCCTCTCTACGTCGTGCATGGCGACGAGGCGTTTCTCAAACGCCACGTCATTCGCGCTCTGATCAAACGCACACTCGGCGACGAAGCCGACAGCCAATCCGTCTCTACGCATGCCGGCGATAAAGCAATCTTCGCGGAGGTCTTCGACGACCTCGATACGGTGCCGTTTTTCGACACCAAGCGCGTCGTCCAGGTGGAGAATGCCGACCCGTTCGTCACCAAGTACCGCGGCGAACTGGAGAAGCGGCTCGCACATTTGCCGGAAACCGGGTTGCTCATCCTCGACGTGAAGGCATGGCCTTCAAACACGCGCCTTGCCAAGATGATCGACAACGCGGCGACCGTTGCCTGTAAGGCGCCGGCGAGCTATCACCTGGCGAAATGGTGCACCGATTGGTGTGCGAGCCACTATCAAAAGCAGCTTCCCGCCGATGCGGCCAGGTTTTTGACCGAACTGGTGGATCCCGAGATGGGAGTGCTCGATCAGGAACTCTTGAAGCTGTCCATTTCCGTCGGCGCGAAGTCGAAGATTGAATTTGCGGACGTCGAGCGACTCGTGGGCAACAGCCACACGCAGGATATCTGGAAGATTTTTGATGCGATCGGCGTGGGCAATGCCAAAGTCGCGCTGGCCATCCTCGATCGCCTGTTCGACCAGGGTGAGGAGCCGATGCGGATCATCGGCGCGATGAGTTTCCAATTGCGCAAGCTGGCGCAGGCGACCCGGTTGACGACGCAGGGGATCAGCCTCGGTGCTGCCGTCGCGCAAGCGGGCGTGCCGCCGTTCAAGCTGAAGGAAGCCGAGGCGCAGATCCGCCATTTGGGCCGGCGCCGGCTGGATCGCCTGTACGATTGGTTGCTGCAACTCAACATGGACCTGCGTGGCAACAGCGTGCTGTCGGCACGGACGCTGTTCGAGAGGTTCTTGTTGAAGCTGGCACACAAAAACGAGGCGGTAGGCGCCTGAGCCCGACGCGCAAGCAAGGGAAGATATCCCTTCCTTGCGCGTCGGGCTCGATCGACCATCATTTTTCCTTGCCGATGCAATACAGATACCGATCCGACCGCAGGAACAACTGCGACCCGCTGACCGCGGGGCCGGCGTTGAAAGTGCTCTTGTCGAGTGTGTTGTGGGCCAGCAGGTTGAACTTCGGACCGGCCTCGAGGACATAGGCGCCGTCGGATCGGCTCACGTAGTAGAGCTTGCCGTCGGCCAGCACCGGCGAGGCGTAGAAGTCGCCCCCCGCTTTGAGACGCTCCCGATAGATCGTGCTGCCGTCACTGGCCTTCACGCAGAAGGCGGTGCCGTTGGCGGCCCAGTAGAGATTGCCATCGTGATAAAGGGGCGAGCTCACAACGGCGCCGAGGTTCTTTTTCCACGGCACGTGCGACTCGGTCACGTCGCCGCGTCCTCCCGCCTTGACAGCGACGCAAATGCTGTGCTGCAGGCCGTAGAGAATGCCGGCGTGGGCGACCAGGCTGGGGCAGACGTACCAGTCATAAGTCGCGGCATCCCAGAGTTCCTTGCCCGTGTCGGGATCGAAGCCAAGCATCTTGGGCTGCGTGGCGACGGCGAGTTCCGTCGTCCCGTTGGCGAGCTTGACGAGGATCGGCGTGTTCCAGGAGCTGCGCATGCCCTTGGTGTTCCATCGCTCCTTGCCGGAGTTCTTGTCGAAGGCGATGAGGGAGCCGCTTTCGACGCTGGCATTGACGATCAAGAGATCCTTGTGCAGGATCGGCGAGGTGCCGCTGCCCCAGCCGTGCGTGCCGGTGCCCACGCTGGCCTTCCATTTCTCCTTGCCGTCGAGATCGTAGCAGTAGACGCCGGCTTTGCCGAGGAAGACCCAGACGTGCTTGCCGTCGGAAATCGGCGTGCTGGACGCATAGCCGTGCAGCGCCTGGTAGGAGCTGTACTCGGGCTCTGGCAGCGGCGCAGGGAAGTCTGCTTTCCATTGTAATTTGCCGGTCCGACGATCGACGCAGACCAGGTGCCGAGTGAGGTTTTTCTGGTCGCCAGGTTCGGAGCGATCGAGCCCATAGCCGCTGTAGCAGGAGAGCAGCACCTTGTCGCCGACGACGATGGGGGAGCTGCCGCCGGCGCCGGGCATCTCGTACTTCCAGGCAATGTTCTCGGTGACGCTCCAGGTGACGGGCATGCCTTTATCGGGAGCGACGCCGCTTCCTCCGAGGCCACGGAATTGTAGCCAGTCGGCGCAGGCCGGCGATGCAGTGATGACGATGAGCAGGATCGGAAACAAGGTGCGCTTCATGAAATCCCCCACTGCCTAGCCGGCGAGCTTGCTCGCCGTGTACCAAGCGCGGCGAGCAAGCTCGCCGGCTAAACCTTAAAGCAACCCATACCCCGCCAGCGTTTGCCGCAACTTGGCGTCCAGTGCCGTATCCATCGCACACATCGGCAGGCGCAATTCGCCGGTGTCGCGGCCCAGCATCTTCATGGAGGTCTTGACCGGGATCGGATTGGTCGCAATGCCGAGCATGTCGCGGCACAAGCTGAAGAGTTTGTAGTGCCATTTGATCGCCTCGGCGAGTTTGCCGGCTTCCCAGGCGTTGAGCATCGCCTTCATGTCTCTTGGGACGACATTGCCGACTACACTGACAACGCCGCGGCCGCCGATGCTCATCAATGGCAAGGTCAAGCTATCGTCGCCGCTCAAGAGGGTGATGTCGCACAGGGCCGCCGTCGCCGATGCCTGGTCCATCGAGCCGGTCGCTTCCTTGACCGCGACAATCGGCGGCAGCTTGGCGAGTCGGGCGATGGTTTCGGGAAGGATGTTCGACCCGGTGCGGCCCGGGATGTTGTAAAGGACGATCGGTAAATCGACGGCGTCAGCGACGGCGGCGAAGTGCTTGTAGTAGCCTTCCTGCGTCGGCTTGTTGTAATACGGGCCGACCATCAGTGCTCCGTCAGCGCCGGCTTTCTTCGCGGACTTCGTCAGGCGGATCGCCTCGCGCGTGCTGTTCGAGCCGGTGCCCGCCATCACCTTGATTCGGCCACGGGCGGATTCGCAGACGGCGCTGATGACTCGTTCGTGTTCCTCGTGATCGAGCGTCGGCGATTCGCCGGTGGTGCCACACGGGGCGAGGCAGTCGGTCCCTTCGCCGATGTGCCATTCGACGAGTTTGCGCAGAGCGGTGTAATCGACCTGCCCGTCCTTAAACGGCGTGATCAGCGCCACGGTTAGCCCCGCAAACATTTCGCCCTTGGTGGCCATGCCCGGACCCCTCATCGTTGTGCCGCCGCTCGTAGAACGGCGCGGACCATACAATCTCAGTTGATCTTACGTTTTCCCTCGGAAACGCGAAGGGGCCACTCGTGTTCGCACTCGCTTTCGCCGTGATCGCCTACTTGATCGGCCTGGCCGGCGCTGGCGTTTTTTTTGCCTATGTCGTCGGCACTGGAACCGGGTATTTGCCGCGCACCGAACCAACGGCCGGCGCCGGCGATTGGGGCAAGAATGTATTCCTACTGACGCTCTTCGCCTTGCAACACAGCGGCATGGCGAGGCTGACGTTTAAGCAACGCCTCGGCGTCCTCGGTCGTTCCATCTACGTCGCGACTTCCGGCATCGTGGTGACGGCGCTGGTGTTGTTCTGGGAGCCGCTGTCCGGCGAGCCGGTCTGGCAGGGGCCGATCTGGATCTTCGCGATCAGCGTGCTCGGCGCTCTTGGCATCATCGCGTGCTGCCGCTGGTTCGATCACGGGAGTTTCTTCGGTTTGACGCAGGCGTGGACTGGCGAGTCCGAGATTCGCGGGCCGCTGTGCATCGAAGGACCCTATCGGTATGTGCGACATCCGCTGATGTTGGGTTTCTTGATCGCTATCTGGGCACAGCCGATCATGCCGCCGGAGTTGCTGATGATGAACGTGGAGTTGACGGTTTACGTGCTGATTGCGATCCCGCTGGAAGAGCGGGATTTGGTGCGCGACTTCGGGGAGGAATATGAAACATATCGGACGAAGGTGGCGAGGCTGATTCCGTTTGTTTGGTGAATCCGGTCTTCGTTTAGCGCCCGCGTGGGGCCATGCGGGCGCTAAACGGGGATACGGGTCACAAGATCTCGTGAATCGGCGCCCCTTGATCGAGGATCGCGTGCGGCCGGCCGGAGTGGTCGCGGAACGTCTGCGCCGGATCGATGCCGAGCCAGCGATATACCGTTTGCATGAGGTCGTGCGGGCGCAACGCCCGGCTGACCGGATGCTCCGCTCGTGAATTCGTCGCGCCAATAACTTGGCCCGTCCGCAAGCCGCCGCCGGCCAGCAGCACCGAGAACGCGTTGCCCCAGTGATCGCGGCCAGGAATCGGGATGCCCGGCTGCCCCGTGTTGATGCGCGGCGTACGCCCGAACTCTCCCATCACGATCAGCAGCACATCGTTCGACATGCCCAGCGTTTCGAGATCTTCGAGGAGGGCCCCAACGGCCCGATCGACGTGCGGCAGCTTGTAGCCATGGCCGTCGCGGATGTTGGAGTGATCGTCCCAGTGCGGCATATCGACGGTGACGAAGGTGACGCCCGCCTGGACGAGTCGCCGCGCCATCAGCGTGTAGCGGCCCCACGGTCCCTGGCCGTAGCGGTCGGCCAGGCGCGGATCCTCGCGGTCGATGTCGAAGGCGTCGCGCGCACGCGGGCTCATGATCAGATCGACGGCCTGCTGCTGGTAACGGTCCATTGCGTCCATGGTGCCGGAGCGGTCGAGGTCGCGCCGCATCGTGTCGAGCGAACGCACCAGGCTCAGTCGATTCTCCATCGTGCCCGATTGCGAACGCAGTAGATTCTGAAGCCGGCGGGGCGAGCCGATGCGGACGTTGGAGTTGGCGCCGAGGTATTGTTGTTCACGATCCACATCGAACGGGTTGTACTGTGCGCCGAGGTACGCGGCCCCCATGTAGCCGGGGAAAAGGTAAATGCTCTGCGCCGACGGCAGGCCGACATACGCCGGCATACCCGGCTGATTGGGGCCAAGTGCGCGGGCGATGTAGGAACCCGCCGACGGATACATCTGCGGCAAGTTTGCGGCGGTGGAGCCCGCGCGGCCCGTCAGCATCCAGTGGGCGCCGGCGAAGTGGTCGCCCGTGTCGTGGTGCATCGAACGCAGGAACACCATCTTGTCGGCATGGCGGGCATGTTGCGGCAAAATATCGGCGATGCGGATGCCCGGCACGTTGGTGTTGATGACGCCATAGGGGCCGCGGTACTCGGTCGGCGCTTCCGGCTTCGGGTCGTAGGTCTCCATGTGGCTCGGGCCGCCGTCGAGCCACATCAAGATAACCGACTTGTTGCGTGAGACTTCCGAGGCTTGCGATTGCAGCTTGAGCATATCGGCAAGCGAAAGCCCGAGCAGCCCGCAGAATCCGGCCTTGAGCGCCGTGCGGCGTGAAATCCCCTGGCAGTTGCGTGATACCTTACTGGATTGGATCTGGAGCATGGTATCCCCCCTTTGGTTCTTCGCGATAGTCTACCCTGTAATGCGCGTACAGGCAATGGTAGGACGGCGGAATCCGCCCGATGCGCGAAACCGACGAGCGAGCATTTCCGCGGGTCTCCTGTGTATTGCTAAAGGTTCCTGGGCATTCGGCGATTGCACGCCATGAAGGAATTTCAAGAAAACACAACACATGAAAAAGCTGACTTTCTTTTCATTGATATCGTGTGCAAGATAACTCAACAATGATCGATCACCGTGACTGGATTGATTTGCTCGAAGACGAAGACGTAGCGTTTCTCAAACGCTTCGTGCTCGCTTCCGGTTCACTCAAGGAGCTGGCGGAGGCGTACGGCCTCTCATATCCGACGGTACGGCTGCGGCTCGATCGGCTCATCGCCAAGACTTGAAGTATTCGATAGCCATCAGGTGACCGGAGATTTCGAGCGACTCGTCCGGGCGATGTACGCGGATAATCGGATCGATCAGGCAACCCTCAAGCAGATTTTGAAACCATCTCAACGTAAAAAGGAGGCGGAAGATGCAAAAACTCGTCGCGGGTCTACTGGTGATGGCGATTAGCACCGGCCTGGCTCGCGCGGATCTCGCGCCGCCGAAGAAGAAAGGCGGTGCCGATCCCGGCATGGTACAGCCCTGGTGGGACGAAGAGACGGCCGGCTGGCTAGGGGGCCTAACGGGCGGCTCGGCCGGACTTCTCGGCGCCGTCTACGGTATCACCTCCGGACTGGGCGTCGCGCGGCGATTCGTTCTTCAATCAACTCTGGTCCTCGCTTGCGTCGGCGTCGCCGTATTCCTGGCCGGCCTCATCGCACTTGCCATCGGGCAGCCGTATCACGTTTACTTCTTGCCGCTGCTTGTCGGCGGCATCACCGCAGTGGTGTTTGGCGTCAACTATCCCGTCATCAAGCGACGCAACGAGCAGATGGAATTGCAGCAAATGTCGGCGCTGGATTCGTAAAATCCCTGCATGTACCTCGGCATCGAAATCGGTGGCACCAAGCTCCAACTCGGCCTCGGGGATGGCGTGGGGGTTATCCATGCGCTGTGGCGAGGGACTGTGGTGCCCGCGGACGGGGCGGATGGCATTCGCCGGCAAATCCAGCAAGCGATTCCCGACCTTCTTGCGAATGCTAAACGTAAACGGGCTGAACTCCGCGGCGTCGGCATCGGCTTCGGCGGACCCGTCGATGATGCCACACGCACCGTCATCAAGTCTCATCAAATCGTCGGCTGGGACGGCTTCCCACTTGCCGACTGGATCGCCGACCTCGTCGGTGTTCCGGCGGTCCTGGGCAACGACGCCGACGTCGCTGGGTTCGCGGAGGCGCTCTTTGGCGCCGGCAAGGGACTCTCGCCCATCTTCTACATCACCATCGGCTCCGGCATCGGCGGCGGGCTCATCATCAACGGCGAAATCTATCGCGGCTGCGGACGAGGGGCGGCGGAGATCGGGCATCTGCGCCTTACGGGTCGGCAAGGCTCGATGATCCGCCTGGAAGACATGGCCTCCGGCTGGGGCATGCAGAATCTGTGGGCGGAACTCAGCGGGGTCGGGGAGTCACCAACCGCCGCTGAGATTGCTCAGCAGGCCGCCAAGGGGGATGCGCTCGCCAGGCATTTGGTGGAACTGGCCATCGACCGGCTGGCGGAAGGCGTTTGCCACGTGATTGCGCTGCTCGGCCCACGCCGCATCGTGGTCGGCGGCGGCGTCTCGCTGATGGGCGAAGATTTGCTGTTCTCGCCCCTGCGAACCCTGGTCGCCCGGCGTGTCTTCAAGCCGTTCGCCGATTGCTACGACATCGTGCCAGCCGCACTTGGCGAGGAGGTTGTCGTGCATGGGGTGCTGGCGTTGGCACGCAAGCGCTTGTCCGAGCCTGAAGCGTGAACGAAGAATGTGCAAATCTTCGCTCACGCTTCAGGCTCGGACGGTTAGCGCTTGGCGCAATTTCAGCGCGACGACCCGCGGATCTTCGGCCGCGCAGATCGCGTGGCTCACGGCAATCCGTCCCGCCCCGACTGCAACGACTTGGGCCACGTTGTCGAGACCGATGCCGCCAATCGCAAACGCGGGCAGCGACGTCTCCGCAAACGCTTGGTGCACGAACTCAAGCCCGGCAAATGCTTCGAATTCCTTCGTCTGCGACGGAAACGTTGGCCCGACGCCGAGGTAGTTCGCGCCGTCGAGAACGGCGCGGCGGACTTGCTCCAGATTGTGCGTGCTGACGCCGATCAGGGCGTCGGGGCCGAGGATGCGGCGTGCTTCCTGGATCGGCATATCGTCCTGGCCGAGATGGACGCCGTCGGCATCCGCGAGCCTGGCGATGTCGGGCCGATCGTTGACGATGAACAGCGTGCCGGCGGAGCGCACGACTTCGCGCACCTCGCGGGCGCGTGCCAGGAGCGTGCGGTCGTCCAGGCCCTTCTCGCGCAGCTGAATGATCTGCGCGCCCCCCAGAATCGCTTCCTTCACGGTGCCAACGAGCGACGCCCGGCACAGGCCATCGGTGACGAGGACATAAAGCTGCCCGCCCACCAACCGTTCGCACGCTGAATGGACACGGACGAGGACCCGTTCCAGCGTATAGGTCTGATAGCGGATCTGCTCGATGCTCTGGGCGAACTCGCTGTGCAGGACTTTGCCGTACTCTTCCAGGCTGCGCAGAGATTCTTGCAAGCGCTTGGCGTTTGCCGCCGCGACCGAGACCAGCCCTGGCCGTTGCCATTCATCTTCGGTGCTGATGGCCGTGCCGACGTCGCCTGGCGTATCGCGTGATTCAAGTAGAAGTGATGCCGGCAGGAGTTGCAGTGCGCTGGCTAGGTCGTGGCGGAGGTGTTTCAACTGACCACTGAGAAAGGCATCGTTCATCGCAAAACGAGTGAAATCTTCCAGCACGCGCAAGGCCTCGCGGGCGCGATTCGCGGAGGCGTCCAGAATGCGGGCCGTGTACGCTTCCTCGACCGGTTCCTGGAGGTTCAACGGTTCCGCCATGACGAGCGGTGGGCCCGTTTCGCCAACGATGCTACGATTCATGCGTTCGAACTCAAGTCCGAAGTACTCCAACTCCTCGCGCAAGCCCTCATTGATCGACAAGAGGGCCAAGAGAGCGTGCTCGGTAACGATGGTTTCGTCGTCGCCATGGTGAAATGCCAGCTCGCCGGCTTGCAGCATCACCACGCGCAGTGACGCGTGCAGCGGCAGATCGGGGCTTTCCACGCTGACAAGAGGCGTGTCGAGCCCGAGATGCGCTTGCAGGCGTGGCCAATCGGTCCCGGCCCGAGTCAGCAGCGCGACGGCGGTCCCTTCCGCCTCGGCCAGCAAGCCGAGCAGCAGATCGCGCGGCACCACCTCGGCCGCCTGTTTCCCAGCGGCAAATAGCCGGCCGCGATCGAAGGCGAGCTGCAGGGCGGGTGAGAATTCGAGTTTCATGGCTACTCTTGTTATACGTGCTCTCCCTCAACTCTGTGGACGCCCAGCGGTGAGGAACTCCGAACCCCGGAGCTTGCCGCGAATCCAAAAAATGGTGGAGAGCACGTATTCTTTCGAGTTGCCACAATTTGCCGAATCAAATTTTCTTCACCAATTACACCAAAATACCTGGACCTGAAAATCGACCAAGTTCGTCTGAAACCGCAGTTTTTTCGCATCGCGACCGTGGAGAAGGGCTTCGGGCAAGTCGATCTCAATGAGGGAGACCGGTGCCACGACCGCACGACATACACCGCACCAGGAAGACGGGCATTGCCCGCTCCACTAACATTATGCTATGCCCTCCGCCGCGCGCAATCGCTGCCGGGGTGTAACGTTGTATACTTCTAATGTTAGTCGCCCGGAGAATTCCCATGAGTTACCGACTTTGGAAAAAAGCTCGCCGTCCAGCATTCGCCACGTTCGTGCTTGGGTTGTGCCTTGGATGCACAAGTGTGGCATCACCGCAAGCTCCGATCGTTGAACAAGCGACCCCGTATCAGGCGGTGGTTGTGAACAAGGACTTGGCCGACGAGGTGGCGCCGATTTCGCCAACCAAGTCGCCTGGCCCGATGAGCCTGGAAGCGTGCCTGGAGTTGGGTTTCGAGCATCAGCCGGCGCTCCATGCGGCTCAAGCGAGCCTGGACGCGGCCAACTCGGGCCAGAATGGCCTCCATGGTCTGCCGCGGTTTGCCCGTTTCAAGGCCCCCGACCTGCCGATTCGCAAGCAGCAGTCGGCCCTGGGCGTAACGATCGCCGACGCCACCTTGATCCAGGCAAGACACGACACGCGTTATTCGATCACGCGGAACTTCTTCACGGTTCAGTACATTCGCGCCCAGCAGAAAGTCGTTGGCGACGTGCTGAAGAGCCTCGAAGACGGTTACAAGAAGGCCAAGACGATCGTGGACAAGGGCGATCCTGAGACCAAGCTCACGACGCTCGATCTCAAGGGCATCAAGGTACAGGTCGGCATCGTGAAGGCGAAAAAAGCCCAGGCCGACGCCGGCATGCTCACGGCGCTTGCCGCCCTGCGCGAAGCCATGGGCCTACGGCACGATTGGCCGCTGGAGATCGCGGTAGCTGATTTGCCCCCCGCGGTTTATGAGGTCAAGAGCGTCGTCAAGGGCAAGGACGCGAAGGGCAAGCCGACCGAGACATTGGTGACCGAATTCCGTCCCCTGTACAAGTTCAACCGGGACGAGTTGATCGCCGCAGCCGTCGCGAATCGCGGTGAAATGACTCAGGCCAGTGCAGCCACCCAGGTCGCCGAGCTGGAAATCGCGGCCCAGGGAAAAATCCGCAGCTTCCAGGGAAGGACGTTTTCGTCCGGCGCCGATATTCACGTGCAGCCGATCCCGCAGGGGGTGTTCAACAACGTGTATCGGCCCGGCGCCATCGGCCTCGAAATGCCGGGGCAACTGGCGGGCCGCAAGGGCGATCGCCAGGCTCGCGCCAGCGACCTCTCGCGCCGGGCGGACGCGGTTCTGGACAAGACGACCAACCTCGTGTCGCTGGACGTGGAGGCGCAATACCTGAAATGGCAGGAAGCCGTGGACCAGATTCAGTCCCTCAAGGATGTCTACGATATTGCCCAGGGGCTGCCGGCCGAGGTGTACAAAATCGTGCAAGGCAAGGACCTGACCGGCGGCGCGATCATCCAGGCGAACCTGACGGCCGTCCTGGTGCGCACGCAGCTCAATGAAGAGTTGCACATTCATGCGCTGGCCTTGGCCGGCCTGGAGCGGGCGACTGCCGGAGCCTTCAAGGTGTATCCGGTGCCGGCGGCGCCGAAGTAGATTTGACGGAAACTGTAAAGGTGGGTCGAGCGCAGCAGGACCCACCTCACTGTTCGAAAGGTGGGTTTCACTGCGCTCGACCCACCCTACGCCCAAGCGTTCCCCAAAGGACTGTCCCCCAATGTCGCACAGGATGCTCGTAGGTCTCGCCCTGGCCTGCGCCGCGCTCGGCTTCGCCGTGTCGCTGCCGGCCAACTCCGCTGCTCAGGAAAAGTCCGATAAGCCGATTCAGATCGGCATGGTCAAGACATTCTTCAATGATGTGCCGGACGATCTTAAGATTCTCGTTACTCAACCCTTCAATGGCGTGATGAAGGCCACCACCGGGCTTGAGGGCAAGCTGGTCGCCAACGACGGAACCTTTGACGTCGCCGATCAACTCGACGCCAACAAGCTGCACCTCGGCGTATTCCATGGCCACGAATTTGCCTGGGCTCAGAAGAAGTATCCGAACCTCAAGCCGCTCGTAGTTGTCGTCAACGACCACAATGACGTGAATGCGTTCGTGGTGGTGCACAAGGACAACCCGGCCCAAAGTCTCAAAGACCTGCGTGGCAAGACGCTTGACCTGCCAAAGATGACCAGGGAGCATTGCCGAATCTACGTCGACAAGCATTTCACTGACAATGCCAACCCCGATCCGAAGTCGTTCTTCTCGGCCATCAAGAAATCGGAATCTGCTTACGATGGCATGGACGATGTCGCAGGTCGCAAGGTCAATGCCGTGGTCGTCGATACGATCGCGCTGGAGTTCTACAAGAACATCAAGCCTGCGGTGTTCAACAAGAACTTACGTGTTCTGCATCGTTCGCAACCGACTTTCCCGTCGCCAGTAATCGCGTACAAGGAAGGCTCGCTCGACACGGCGAAGCTCAAGAAATTGCGCGATGGCCTGATGGCGGCCCACACCAACGATGACTGCAAGGTGCTCCTCGAACTTTGGCAGATCAAAGGATTCGAGGCGGTACCCGCCAAGTACACGGAAAGCCTTCACGCTATATTGAAGGAATACCCGACGCCAGAGCCCAGCAAGGTGTCGATGCCATAAGCAAGATTGTGACACCGGAATGTCCGCTCGGCGGTTTAGCGCGCAACAGCGTGCCGAACCGCCGAGCGTTTTTTGTTGGTAAATGAACCACGGGGGCAGACGGGGCATATGGGAAAAATGCAGGGAGAGGAAGAGAGGATTTGAATTGGGTGTGACCCACATTCCGCGAGATTCATGTTTTGCCAACTCCTCGGAAGTCAAGGTCGGTTGGGATTCTCGAGGGATACTCATACACACAGTTGTCGCGCCGTGTCGTCGTGTCCGCGCAACTAACTATCCAGAAATCAGTTACGCGATGGAGTTGAGATGCCGCGAAAATGCTGATCGGGCGTGTTGGAGCCATTCCCAATACCGACCGCGGAATCCCGGTCACACCCAATTCAAATCCTCTCTTCCTCTCATCTCTCCTCCCCGTGCTCCCCGTTTGCCCCCGTGGTTCATTGATTCAAAATCGCTACAATTCACTCATCCACGGATGATGCCTTCTCGCTATTGGATTGAGGCATGGCTGAAACGATTCTCCCCGCATCGATCGTCGAGGAAACCCGCCGGCGGTACCTGACCTATGCGCTTTCCGTCATCCAGTCGCGCGCCTTGCCCGATGTGCGCGACGGTCTGAAGCCGGTGCAGCGGCGCATCCTCTACACGATGCACCACGAATTGCAGCTCTACGCCGATCGCAAGCCGGCCAAATGCGCACGCATCGTCGGCGATGTGCTCGGCAAGTTTCACCCGCACAGCGACGCGTCAATCTACGACGCGCTGGTACGCATGGCCCAGGATTTTGTCATGCGCATGCCGCTCATCGATGGGCAGGGTAACTTCGGTTCGGTCGGCGGCGATGCCCCCGCCTCCATTCGTTACACCGAAGCGCGTCTGACCGCGCTCTCCGACCGATTGCTCGCGGAACTGCGGCAGCAGACTGTTGCGATGCGCTCCAACTACGACGGTACGCGCGACGAGCCGGTCGTCTTGCCCGCGCAGTACCCGAACCTGCTCGTCAACGGCAGCGCCGGCATCGCCGTCGGCATGGCGACCAACATCCCGCCGCACAACCTCGGCGATGTCTGCCGGGCGTGCGTCCACCTCATCGACAATAAGGACGCGACGACGGCCCTCCTTCTTGACGACGTCAAGGGCCCTGACTTCCCGCTCGGCGGCAAGATCGTCACCGATCGCCGCTCGCTGCGCAAGATCTACGAAGACGGCCAGGGCAGCATCAAGACGCAGGCCGAATGGAAGCTCGAAGAAAAGGCGAAAAAACGCCAGATCGTGATCGTCTCGGTCCCTTATGGCGTTAACACCGCGACGCTGGAGGCCGACATAGGCGAGCATATCGCCACGCGAAAACTGCCGCTCGCGCTCGACATCAACAACGAATCGAACGAGAAGGAAGGCCTGCGCATCACCATCGACCTCAAGGAGGATGCCGACCCGAACCTGGTGATGGCGTACCTCTACAAGCACACTGCTCTGCAAGACAACTTCGCCGTCAACATGACCTGCCTCGTTCCCGATGGGACCGGCACACTCAAGCCGGAGCGCGTCGGGCTGAAGGAGATTCTGCAGCACTTCCTCGATTTCCGCCTGGAGACGGTGCGCAAACGCTTCGAGTACGAGCTGGAAGTACTGAAGAAACGCATTCACATTCTCAAGGGCTTCAAGATCATCTTCGACGCGCTCGACAAGGCGATCAAGCTGATCCGCGAAAGCCAGGGCAGAGCGGATGCGGCCGAAAAGCTGATGAAGGCGTTCGATCTCGACGAAATCCAGACCGACGCGATCCTCGACGCCCAGCTCTACAAGATCGCCCAGATGGAGATCAAGAAAATCCTCGACGAACTGCGCGAAAAGAAAAAGCTGGCCGAGGAGATCGAGGCCATCCTGAGTTCCACGCGCCGGCTATGGACCATCGTCAAGTCGGAACTCAACGAAGTGGGCGAGAAATTCGGCGACAAGCGGCGCACACGGCTCGGCAGCGAGGACGACACGCCGGAATTCGATCCAGAGGCGTTCATCGTCAAGGAGAACACCAACGTCGTCCTGACGTCTGACGGTTGGATCAAGCGTGTCGGCCGGCTGGCGTCGGTTGAGGGGACGCGGGTGCGCGAAGGCGATACCGTCATCGCCGTCGTGCCCGCCAGCACGCTCGATCACGCCATCTTCTTCGCCGACGACGGCACCGCGTGTACGATGCGCGTCAACGAGATCCCCGCAAGTTCCGGCTACGGCGAGCCGATCGCTAAGTTTTTCAAGCTTGACGATCAGGTGAAGCTAATCGGCGCTGCAACCACCGACAACCGCTTCATCCCGGAACGGATCAAGCCGGCGACCAAGGCAGACCCGCCCGGACCCTACCTGCTCGTCGTCACCAAGGATGGCCTGACCTTGCGGACGCCGCTGGAACCTTATCGCACCGAGTCCAACAAGCTAGGCCGGCGTTATGTTCGCCTGAACGACGGTGACAAGGTCGTGATGACCGCGATCCTCATGGGCGATGAAGAAAGCATCTTCCTGGCGTCGGCCGATGGGCACGTCATTCATTTTTTGATCGAGGAGATCAACATCCTGTCCGGCGTCGGCAAGGGCGTCATCGGCATCAAGCTGGCCGACGACGATCGGTGCATTGGCGGGGCGCTCATCTCACGCAAGAGTCAGATGCTGCAGGTCGAGACCTCCGGCGAAAAGGTTCTGGAGTTCACCGGCCGGTACGAAACCGTGTCGCGCGGCGGCAAGGGCTTCGAGGCGGTCAAGCGTTCGACCTTGACTCGCGTGATTCCGCCGCCGATCGAACTGGTGAACTGGGAAGAGATCGAAGGCAAGCCGAGCGAGAAGAACGGCAAGAACGGGCAGGGGACGTTGTTTCAATAGCCCGTTTACGTTTAGCGTTCGCATGGCGCCACGCGAACGCTAAACGTAAACGGGGATTATCCAGGATGGACGCATGACCGCCGCCGCTACCAAAACCAAGAAATACGACGAGAGCAGCATCGGCATGCTCGAAGGGCTGGAGGCCGTGCGCCACCGCCCGTCGATGTATATCGGTGCTCCGGACAAGAAGGGCTTGCACCATCTTGTCTGGGAAATCGTCGATAATTCCATCGACGAATTCTTGAACGGCTTCGGCGACACCATCACTGTCACGCTGCACAAGTCGGGCGATGCTGTTACGGTCGTGGACAATGGCCGCGGCATCCCGGTCGGTATGCATCCCAAGTTCAAGATCCCCACGCTCGAGTTGATCCTCACGAAGCTTCACTCCGGCGGCAAGTTTGGCGATGACGACAGCTACATTCGATCCGGCGGGTTGCACGGTGTCGGCTCCTCCGTCGTCAACGCGCTATCCCGCACACTCACCGCGACCATCAAACGCGATGGCCACGAGTGGCAGCAAACCTTCAAACGCGGCAAGCCGGCCGGCAAGATTGAGAAAATCGGCCCCAATCGGCTGCACGGCACCAGCATCTACTTCGAGCCGGACCCCGAGATTTTCCGCGTCACTCACTTCGATGCCGACTGGATCAAGACCCGCCTCGATGATATCGCCTACATCCATCATGGCTTGAAGTTGTATTTCAAGAACGAGATAATGGGCGAGTCGTTCGATCTCACCCATCCGGGCGGCCTGCCGGAGTTCTTGCAGCGACTCGTCGCCGAAGGCCAGGTGCCGAGCGTTAATCCGCAGCCGTTCTATCTGCTCAAGGAAGGCGACGAAAAGATCGAGGTGACGCTGCAATGGACCGAATCGACCGACGAGGCCTTCCGTTCCTATGTCAACGGCATCCGCACCGCCGACGGCGGCACCCATGAAGGCGGCCTCAAGAGCGGCATCGTCAAGGCGATCCGCAACTTCATGGAGACCCACGACATCAAGGTCAAGGGCATTGAGATCACCGCCAACGACATCCGCGAAGGTCTGGTCGGCATCCTGTCGATCTTCATTCGCGATCCAGCATTTCAGGGTCAAACCAAGGAGAAGTTGAACAATCCGGAGATCACGGCCATCGTCGAAGGCGTCGTCCGCCCAGCCCTGGAAGCCTGGCTCAACGCCAACATGACGATGGCCGACCAGATCGTTGGCCGCATTGTGCTGGCGGCGAAAGCACGGCTCGCCTCGCGCGAGGCTGCCCAGGAAGTCAAACGCAAGTCGGCAACGCAGCGCCGGCTCAACCTCCCGGGCAAGCTCGCCGACTGCAAATCGGGCGATCGCGAGGATACCGAACTATTCATCGTCGAAGGCGATTCCGCCGGCGGCTCCGCCAAGCAGGGACGCGACAACCGCACCCAGGCCGTACTGCCACTGCGAGGCAAGATCCTCAACTCCGAAGGGCTCACCATCGGCAGGGTCATGAGTCATCAGGAATTGGCCGACCTCGTCACCGCCCTCGGCACCGGCGTCGGCGATAATTTCAATCTCAACAATCTCCGCTACGGCAAGATCATCCTGCTCATGGACGCCGACGCGGACGGGCATCACATCACCACCTTGATGCTGACATTTTTCTTCCGCTTCATGCCGGAGTTGATTCGCAAGGAACATCTCTACATCGCGCAGCCGCCGCTTTACAGCATCGACGTCGGCAAGGATACTTTTTGGGCAAAGGATGACGCGCACAAAGAAGAGTTGCTCGAAGAAATCCTGAAGAAAAAGCCCAACGCAAATCCCGAAATCCGCCGATTCAAGGGCTTGGGCGAGATGAAGGCCAAAGAATTGTCCGACACGACCCTCAACGTGAAGACGCGCACCCTGCTGCGCGTGGACATCGATTCGATCATCGAGGCGGACAAGACGTTTACCGCGCTGTTAGGCAAGGACCCGGCGTCACGCTACCAGTTCATCATGGAATCGGCGAACCAGGTTGATAGTGAGGAACTTGATGTGTGATGAACTCGAGATTACGTTTGGCGCACGCGCGGCGCCATGCGAACGCTAAACGTGAACTCGCTGTATTGGTGCCTCATGCACATTACCACCTATCTCGATGACCTCGTCGTCTGGGCACCCGCCAAAGTGAATCTCTTTCTCGAAGTTCTCGGCAAACGGCCGGACGGCTACCACGAAATCGCCACACTGATGGTTGCCGTGCGGCTCTACGACACCGTCATCTTTCGCGAATCCGCTGCTCTGACCTTGCAATGCTCCGACACCACCCTCTCGGCGGGCCCCGACAATCTCGTCCTGCGTGCGGCCAAGCTTCTGCAGGATCGCACTGGCTGCAGGAAGGGCGCCAGCATCCGGCTCATCAAACGCATTCCGATGGCGGCGGGGCTGGCTGGCGGCTCCACCGATGCGGCGGCGACGCTTCTCGGCCTCAACCGCCTGTGGCAACTTGGGCTATCCGCGCGCGACCTGGCAAAGCTCAGCTCCGAAATCGGCAGCGATATTCCGTTCTTCTTCCAGCTCCCGGCCGCCTGGTGCACGGGCCGCGGCGAGATCGTCAACCACGTTAATTTACCTATCAAACTCCATTTCATGTTGCTTTGCCCAGCTTTCGGTCTGGCGACTGCCACGGTGTACAAAAACGTAGCCGTGCCGCCGACTGCGGTGTCCGGAGATGCTCTTCGGCTGGCACTTTCGAAAGGTGACGTTGATTCTATTGGCCGACTTATGCACAATCGCCTTCAGCTGGCAGCGGAAAAGATCGAACCCCGGGTGGGCGAGTTTGCGAGGATGTTGGCGGAGTGTTCGCCCGCGGGAAGTTTGATGTCGGGCAGCGGCAGCACGATGTTCGCCTTGTGCCGATCCGCGGCAGACGCTGAACGAATCGCCGCCAGTTTGAAAACACGCACGAAAGCGCACGATTTTAGGATGATCGTGACGCGTACCATTTAGCCGCCGAACTTGCTCCTCGCGGGGCAAGCCTCGCGGCTAAATGAAAATACTGTGCCACAGCAAAAAGGAGTACCTCTGTGGTTATCACCGAAGTTCGCATCAAGCTCATGGAAGACAACAACGAACGACTGCAGGCCTTCTGCTCGATCACGTTTGACGACTGTTTCGTCATCCGCGATCTCAAGATCATCGAAGGCACCAAGGGCTCGTTTGTCGCCATGCCGAGCCGAAAGCTCACCGATCGCTGCGGGTGCGGCTGCAAGAATCACTTGCGGGCACGCCATTGCAACCAATGCGGCAACCGGCTCGACGAGAACCGCGCCATCCGCGATCAAGACGGGCGTGCCAAGCTGCACGCCGATATCGCACACCCAATCAATTCGACGTGCCGCGAGTATATCCAGGGCGCCATCATCAAGGCGTTCCAGGAAGAAAAAGTGCGTTCGAAGCAGCCCGGCTACGTTTGCCGGTATGACGACTACGATGCCGAGTACGAGGTGGAAAGCTACACGCAGATCGTGAGCGAGATGTCGGCGGCGCGCAAATCGCAAGGCGAAGGCTACCGCACTGACCCCGCGCATGTCCAGCAAGGCGCCCATGCGCCGGCGGCGCAAGAAGCCGAACAGCCGCTTCACGGCAAACGCAACTTCGGATCGGGCATTCTGTAAACGATCCCCACGCCACCGAGCCTGAAGCGTGAGCGAAGGTAGTAGAATCCTTCGCTCACGCTTCAGGCTCGGATTTGTTGATTCCCAATGCTGAACTCCCTCCAAGCCTGTCGCGCCATGGCGGCCATCCTGGTTGTGCTATTTCACGCCAGCGGCAGCATCTTCGCGCTGCCGAAATATTTCGGACACAAACCGTTCGGCCCCATCTTCGATTTCGGCTTCGCCGGGGTCGATTTCTTCTTCGTGCTCAGCGGCTTCATTATGATGCACCTGCACGCAAAGGATTTCGGTCAGCCGCGTGCGCTCGGATCTTACCTCTGGAAGCGGTTTAGCCGAATCTATCCGCCCTACTGGGTGGTTTTCGCTGTCATTCTCCCGGTGTACTTCCTGGTGCCACAGTTCGGAATCGGGCACGAGCGCGAGCCGAACATTTTCCTGCGGGGGTTATTCTTGTTCCCGCATCCGCAGAGCTATCAGGTTGTCGGAGTCGCCTGGACATTGGTGTACGAGGTTTTCTTTTATTTGCTGTTCGGCGTGTTGATCCTCAATGGCCAGGTCGGCATGAGCGTCTTTGCTGTCTGGACCGTGTGCGTGTGTGCGTACCCGTGGTTTGATTCTTATCCCTGGAATTTTTTGTTTAGCTACTTGCACCTTCGCTTTCTGCTTGGCATGACTGTGGCCATTCTACTTCATCGTTGGCAGATTCCGGTGCCACGGCTAACTGCAGGTGTGGGAGTTGCCATCTTCTTCGGGACGGGTTTGTTCAACGCGTACTTCAGGCCGCTGACCGCACTGGAACAGACGCTGGGATACGGTCTAGGCAGCGCCGTGATGGTGATGGGCCTGGTCCAGGCCGAGCGTCTCGGGCTCCTGCAGCCTCCGCGCTGGTTGGTGTACCTAGGAGACACGTCGTACTCAATCTATTTGATTCACTTTCCGGCCCTGTCACTTCTCGCGAAAGTTACCAAGGCAACGCAACTCGACCTCTATGTTCCAAGCTCAATCCTGTTCTGCCTTCACGTCATAGCCGCGGTTGGCGTTAGTTGCGTGTTTCATCACGCCGTCGAACATCCGATCCATGCCTGGGCCAAACGCTGCTTCCGGCACACGAACACGCCGGCGGTCGCGGCGGATGACGTCTTTCGCAAAGCGGCGTGAGCGCCACACCCTCCCGCGTCTACGACGCGGGGCTAAACGATTGGTATATTGTCTCCACACGATCCACTCTCTAGGAGGCAAGCAATGGCCAAAAAGATCCTGATCCTCACCGGCGATTTCGTTGAGGACTACGAAGTGATGGTTCCGTACCAAGCCTTGACCATGCTGGGCCATACGGTGCACGTCGTCTGTCCGAACAAGAAGGCGGGCGACCAGATCGCGACGGCCATTCACGATTTCGAGGGGCATCAAACCTACACCGAGAAGCCGGGGCACAACTATACACTCAACGCGAATTTCAGCGATGTGTTGGCGGACGCCTATGACGCTCTCATTTTGCCTGGCGGCAGGGCGCCGGAGTATCTGCGGCTCAACCCCCGTGTCTTGGAAATCGTGCGGCAGTTTTCGGCGATGAAGAAACCGATCGCGGCGATTTGCCACGGTATGCAAATCTTGACTGCGGCGGGCGTGGTGAAGGGCCGGACGTGTACCAGCTTCAACGCGGTGGGGCCGGAGATCACGCTGGCGGGGGGCAAATACGTCGAGGTGCCGGTGGATCAGGCGATTGCGGACGGGAACTTGATCACGTCGCCGGCG
This sequence comes from Gemmataceae bacterium, assembly GCA_009692065.1. Taxonomy (GTDB): domain Bacteria; phylum Planctomycetota; class Planctomycetia; order Gemmatales; family Gemmataceae; genus SIAQ01. The sequence goes on along the minus strand of SHZY01000036.1, from coordinate 19,389 downwards.
TGGCCATCGCATCCGGCGCTACTGGCGAAGTTGTTGCAGGCGATGGGGGTATAGTTTTCTTCGTTTAGCGCCCGCGTGGCGCTGAGCGGGCGCTAGACGAAAAAGAATCGGTTATCGTTTCGAGAACTGGAAGCTGCGGCGAGCGCCCTTGCGTCCGTACTTCTTACGTTCCTTCATGCGGCCATCGCGGGTGAGGTAGCCGGAGTCGCGGAGTTTTTTGAACATGCCGCCGGCAGGGCCTTCTTCGCCCTGACCCTCGGCAGCCATCCCTTCGCTGAACATGTTCTTGAGGCAACGGGCCGTTCCCTGGCAAATGGCGCCGCCCTGGCCAGTGATGCCACCGCCATTCGTTCTGATGACCACGTCCACCTTGTTGATCATCTCGGTCAGCTTCAAGGCGGCCAGCACCGCGTTGCGGTCCTTCGGTTCGGTAAAGTACGATTCAAGTGAACGGCCGTTGATCGTCAGCTTGCCGCTCCCATCGTACATGCGGACGCGTGCGACCGAGGTCTTGCGCCGACCGGTGCCGAGGTAGCATTTCTTCTTGGCTGCGGTTTCCGCCACGGGATGTCTCCGACGGGCCCCCCACCAATCGTCCGGCTAAGGCTGACTCATGGTGGGGCTTGGGGGTTACTTGGGTTTGAATTCCTTGGGCTGCTGGGCCTGGTGCGGGTGCTGTGGGCCCTTGTAGATCTTGAGTTTTTCAATCTGCGCTCGGCCCAGGCGGCTGCGCGGGATCATGCGCTTGATCGCCGAGATCAGCACACGGTCGGGATGCTTTTGCATCATCTCCGACGCCGGCACGATCTTCTGGCCGCCGGGATAGTGCGAATACGATTGATACGACTTCTGCTCCAGCTTGCGGCCCGTGAACTTCACCTTCTCGACGTTGATGATGATCACGAAGTCGCCGGTATCCTGGTGCGGGGTAAACTGCGGGCGATGTTTGCCGCGCAAAATGGTGGCAACCGTGGCGGCCAACCGTCCGACGACCTGATCGGTCGCGTCGATCACCCACCATTGCTGCTCGAAATTGCTCGGCTTGCGCTCCGCATTCACCTTGGCCATGTAGCTTGACATTGTGCAATCTCTAAACGTTTCCTTGGTAGAACTATATACGATAGAGAGCATGGTGGGTTCGTCAAGCCCGATCTGATTTTTCGTGGGACCGGATTCCAATCCTGTTGCTCTCATGCACATGGACAGGATTGGAATCCTGGCCGACGAAAGCCGACAGGAAATTAATGTATGGCCCACGGCACCTTTCGCGCCGGCGATCTGACGGCGATCATCGGCGACAACGGTACGCATGAACAACATCGCGCTGGTTACAACGGCCTCTGGAGCCTCACGCATCGGACTGAGCCGATGAACCTGTTTGTCCCGATCGTCGCCGGGCTCAACTTCGAGCATATCTTCGACGGCGAGCGATTCGACCGCGATCGCACCAACACGATTTTCTTTGAGCCGCGCAATGCGCGCATGACCTATCGCAAGATTTCCGACACCGAGGCGGAGTTACACCAGCCGCCGACGCCGACGTTTGCGCTCGAAAGCTGGACGCGATTCACGCTGGTGGCGCCGCATTACATCGACATGACCTTTCGCTTTGTCGCCACGCAGCACCTTTTCACCAATGGCTACATCGGCCTGTTCTGGGCGAGCTACATCAACGCCCCCGATGACAAGAGCATGTACTTCCGCGGCCAGCGCACCTGGCAGCAACTCTGCACCCAACGCCACAACGACGAAAGCACGCTGCGCCACACCGATGACAAGCTGGAGTTGCGTTTCCACAAGGAATTCCCGCAGTGCCTGATGCGCAACTATTCGCCGATGCGCTATGACGAGCCGTTCTTCTATGGCAACTTCCGCAATCACGTGGCGATCTTCATGTTCGATCGCACCGACGGGATCCGCTTCACCCATTCCCCGTCCGGCGGCGGATCGCATGCGCAACTGCAGACCACCAATCCCGCGTTGGACTTTCAATATCTGGTGCCGAAGTACGAAGTAAAGAGGGAGTACCGCTTTCGCCTGCGGGTCGCGTATCGGCCGCGCTGTTCGCGCGAGGAAATCCTCAAGGAAGTGGCGAGCTGGCGGCAGGCACTGAAATGACATATAGCCCGCCATTCATGGCGGGGCAGCAGGCATACCCGCCATAAATGGCGGGCTATATGAGGCAACCATGAGCACCGCCGCCGTCTCGAAGAAACGCCACGCTCTGCGTCTGCCGGCTGGCAGTGTGCGTGCCATTCACGTTCTGGGCATCGTCGGCCTCGTCTGCGCGATCATCTTGATTCCGGGAAAAAACACAATTCCGCCGTACCTGATCTACCTGTTGTTCATAATGCTCGGCCACTACTTTGCCTCGCACGGAGTCACCATCGCCACGCGTGACGAGGTAGCGCCCTCGCCTCTGTTTTTGCCGGGCGGCACGGTGCGCGTGTTAATCATGCTGGCGCTCGGCGGGTGTATTGGCTGTAAGATGTACGACAGCGCGCCGGCGCTCTACGAGCAATTCGAGAATTCGCTTAAGGAACTGAAGGACCAGCCGTTCTTGCCATTGGCGATTCTCGGCGGCTTTTTCCTCGGCGTGATCGTGCGTTCGGTGGTCGGGCGCGATAATCCATCGGCGGCCTGGCAAGACATCGAGGCGTGGTTTTCACTCATGGCCCTTATCGGGCTAGCGATCGCGGCCATGATTCATTTGGTGATCCAGCCGAGCACGGAGGTGACGCTGATGATCCCGACCTGGGACGCGTGCCTTGGGGGCGTGGTAGCGTTCTACTTCGGCGAGCGGTCGTGAGTCGATCTATTTATTGCAAAAACCGCCGCAGCACATTCGCCGTGATCTTCGACACATTTGCATCGACCGGCAAACAACTCGGCCAGCAGATCGAGCCGACGGAAAAGACGGCGCCACCCGATGGCGTATCGAAGATCACCATTTCCGCGCCGCCATCGTCCGCGTTCAATCCCTTCGCCAGGAGATGGACGTTCTTGGGCGAGCTTTTCGAGATCTTGTCAGTCTCATGGCCCGATGCGCCGCCGGGGACGCGCATGTGCAGCGATTTTTCACCGAACGATTCGCCGACGCGCAGGCCGGTGCCGGCGAAGGCCCAGTGTTTGCTGTCGATGACGCGATAGGGGGCCGCGGTCATGATGCCGCGTGGATCGAAGACGACGCCCAGGAGATTTGCTTCGGATTCATGCCGGCACGCGAATCGACTCTCGGCGCCGTCCATGCCGGCGGCGTAGAGGCTGGAAATCTTGGTGTTGTGAACGATCATGCGGTCGCCGTCGAGCAGTTCGACTTCGCAGTTCAACCCATTGCCGCCGAGGTAGATCAGCTTGCCCTTCGTCTCGAGCACCCATGCTTTGACGGTATCGTACATCTTGCGCGTCCAGTATTCCGGATGCGGGCCCAAGATGAGGACGCGGTATTTCGACAAATCGAGAACGCCGTGATGGAGCTGCGTTTCGCTGTAGAGATCGTAGGCGAAGCCCTCGCGTTCGAGCCAACCTAGTATTCGCCATTCCGCGGGGGCGATATGGTTGGCGGCCCGGCCCTCGATCGGATCGGTGATTTTCTCGAGCGGGTCGATGTGGTTGATCGGCTCGGGCCGTTCGAATGAGAGCGGCGCATAGGCATCGCAGCCCCAAGTCTGGTGGTTGGCGTCCTGGTAGCGTTTCAACTCCTGGCGCGCGTTGATCGTCGGCGTCGGCGGGAACGCGTCGGCGTGGATGTAATTGCTGCGGCCCCCGAAATTGTTGTACGCGTTCCAATTGAGGTTCGAACAGAGGACGGCGACTGGCGCGGCGGGCTGGGCGGGCGCGACGACCCACGGGAACGTGAAGGTCTCGCCGGCTTTAGTCGCAGCGTGAAAATAATAGAGCCCCGAGCGTGCCGGCGCCTCGACTTTTTGCAGATGATGCGGGCTGAGGTAGCCGACCTTGTTCCATTGGACACCCGTCTGCGTGTAGTCGCCGTCCGGTGTGATCTGCATGACGGCGCGCGGGCCATGCTCGTCATGCCAGCCGAGGCCGCGGATGAATTCCTTCTCCCAGCCGTAGCGCCAGAGTTCCAGCTTGTATTGTTCGACGGAATGAACGCGGAACTCCGATGCTTCGCCGGAGCGCACGCACTTCGGCCAGGCGTAGCCATAGAGCGTGTCGGACAGCAAGCGAAAGTGATACGGAGTGCTGGCTTGCGGCGGCATGCGCACGCGTTTCGAGCCGAAGCCGGGCTTGGCAAGGGTTGCCACGTATTCGCCCGGCGGCAGATCGCAATGGATCGACCCGCCGGCGCGCGAGCGTGCGTCCCACGAGTCGCCCTGGGCGTTGGTGAATTCAATTGCCACGTCGGCGAGCGCGACGTAGCGTTCATCACTGACGTAACCGATAAGCATTTGGTTGATCCGGCTTTGCGTTTAGCGCCCGCGCGGCGCCAGGCGGGCGCTAAACGCGGAGCAGGTGTTCATTTGGGTTCCAGCGTCATCACCACGCCGCCGATGTTGCCCTTGAGGGGCATATAGTGCAACTCGCCCGCGGCCCAGCCGTCGATCTGGTCGGCGTAGTGCGGGCTGCCGGGGTGGCCGGAGGTGCCTGCGACTTCGGTGGCCCAGAAGCCCGCGTTCGGATCGGCCAACTCCGCGACCATGCGATAGCCAGCGCCGAGCGCGGAGGCGTAGTTGGCGTCGGCGCTGCCGGAGTTGACGGTTACGTTGTCGCCGCCGCACGATTTGCCATTGAGATCGAGCAATTGCCCGAGATCGCCGCGCTTGGAGAGGAAGTGCGGCTGTACCAGGGTGTGCAGTCGGCCCCAGTTCCAGCCGGCCATATCGTTGCCGATCTTGGTCGCCAGTTCGTCGAGGGTGGCGCGAAAGGTCTCGCGAATTGCCTCGCCGCGATCGCGTTGGAACCAGCCGGCCTCGTCCTTCGCCAGGGTGCGTGAGCCAATGCCGACCGCAATGGCGGCGGCGAAGTTTGCTTGATCGGCCGGCAGACGTTCGCGGCAAACGGTCTTGCACCAGTGCGTGAAGAAGACGTTGAAGATCATCGCCGCCGGCGAATCGGCCGCGATGTGATAATTCCAGCCGCGCAGGAGCGACACGGCTTGCTGTACGCGCGCATCCGTATCGCCTTGCAGCGCGGCGATCAACGGCGCGAGGGCGAACGCCGCTCGGCCGGAATGGGTGTCCATCTGCATGCGTCGGCAGTCGTCGCGGGCCCAGACTTTCTTGGCTTCGATTTGCTGGCGAATCCGTTTGGCGCGATGCCCGGAATTCCAACAGCCGGCGAGCGCATGCGGGAAATCGTTGGGCGCGAGCCGATTGTTCGCCGTCACGACGTAGCCTCGCTTCGGATTGAGGAGGCCCGGCATCTCCTCATAGGAAAGGACCCCGGTCCATTGATGTTGCGGATCCCAGCCCGGCCGGTAGCCGCGCTCGGCGATCTTTCGCACTGGCACGCGGCCCACGGTCTGGAAGCCGACGTTGCCATCGACATCGGCGAAGACGAGGTTGAACGTCGGACACATCCACGGCTCACCCGCGGCGCGGAATTCCTGGCAGTTACTGGCGCGGTTCATGCCGATGGTTGCCGTCAACCAGCCGCACGGTTCAAAGCCGAGCCAGCGGACCGACACGGGGCCCATGTGCCGGATCGCCGCCGGCACGATCTCATCGACAATCGGTCCATTGCGCGAGGAGCGAATCGTTTTTTTCACTGCCTCCTGGCCGCGCACCTGGATCGTCTCGGCGCGAAGCTGGCCCGGCTCCCACTTGCCGTCGAAGAAGAAGCAGCCCGGATGGGCCGGATCGGTCTTCTCCTGATAAAGATCTCGCTGGGAGCATATGTTGTTGGTGATGCCCCAGGCGACCTGTTCATTGCGGCCAATCATGATACCGGGCATGCCGGCAAGGGCGACGCCGGCGACATTGAGCGCGCCGCCGTGGATGTGGATTTCGTGCCAGATCGAAACGGCATAGTAGGGGATGTGCGGATCGTTGGAGACGATCGGCTTGCCGGAGTCGGTGCGGTAGCCGTCGAGCACCCAGTTGTTGCTGCCGCCGCCGGCGTCGCCGCTGGTGGATGCGGCCAAGCCCAGGGACGGCCGTCCCTGGGCTTTTGCGGCTGGCGCATACTCGCCCGGGTGTACGATACTTTCCTCGTCAGCCTCGGCCAGGGTGAACTCGCGCAAGAGCGACCCGTCGCCGACGGCGCGCTTGACAAGCTCCGGAATCGCCAGGACCGGAAAACGTCCCGTCAGATACCAGCGGAACTCGCCGATGATCACCAAACTGTCGGTCTCGCGCCAAGGCTCCGGGGTGTAACCGAGCAAGTCAAACTCGATCGGCAAGCAGCTTCGGCTTTCCTCCATCAATGCGTTGATGCCGGCAACGTAGGCGCTGAGCAAATCGCGAACGCTAGCGGGCAAGGTCGGCAGCTCCTTCTCGGCGATCTGGGACAGGCCGATGGTGCGATAGAGCACGTCGGATTCGAGCGCCTCCGGGCCAAGGATTTCCGCCAGCCGACCGCGTGCCTTGCGGCGCAAGTAATCGAGCTGGAACAAGCGATCTTGCGCGGTGGCGTAACCGAAGCCGAAGAAGGCATCGAGTTCGTTGTCGGCGTGGACGTGAGCGATGCCCCAGCGATCTCGCTGGATGCGTACCTTGTTGTCTACGCCGACGGAGCGCACGCCCAAGGCTGAGGGGACGCGGCGCTGGCACTCCTCGCGCCACCAGGCGTCGAACTCGCCCCGGGTGATACCGGCCGCCTCGCAAACCTTGGCGATGCCGTCGCCGTTGCCGAGCCGAAGGAGCATTTCGGGGGAGGTAAGGTCCATGGCTTTCTCGATTTTGCTTGCAATTTTCGGACGGAATGACACGATGATGCGACGTGGGTATGTTATTCATCGTGGGATGAGGATGCGAGTAAAAAGTGTTTCATATAGCCCGCCGTTTACGGCGGGTAACATACGCCCCGCCGTAAACGGCGGGTTATATGGGGAATGACATGATTCGCCGTGAATTGATCGCGATGTGCGTCGTCGGAATTTTTTGCGTGTCCGCCACCGCCGGCGAGAAACCGCTCAAGATTGCAACCTTCGAGGCCGATGTCACCCCGCCGCTCGGCACGCCGCTGTGCGATGCGCTGGTCATGCCGGCCAAGAAGATTGTCGATCCACTGTCAGCGCGCGGCATCATCATCTTCACCAACGAAAAGCCGATCGTGATGGTCGCCGTCGATTGGGTCGGCATCGGCAACAGCGGGCACGCGGCGATTCGCGAAGGCATCGCCAAGGCTGCCGGCACGACGCGCGAGCGCGTCGTGGTCCATTGCCTTCACCCCCATGATGCGCCGGGCTGCGATTTCGAAGCCGACGAGCTCCTCGCCAAGCACAAGCTCGGCGGCAAACTCTTCGATCCCGCTTTTGCCCGCAAGGCGATTGATCGCGTGGCCAGGGCAGTCGAGAAAGCCGCGAAGAATCCGCACACGATAACGCATATCGCCATCGGCAAGGCGAAGGTGATCGAAGTCGCGTCGGCGCGCCGCGTCATGGGCCCCGATGGAAAGGTCAAATATGTGCGCTACAGCGCGAGCCGGGACGCAAAAATCCGCGCGGAGCCGGAAGGAGTCATCGATCCCTGCGTGCAAGTGCTGTCATTCTTCGAGGGTGCGACGCCCGTCGGCGTCCTCACCTATTATGCGACCCATCCGCAGAGCTACTACGGCCAGGGAGGCGTGAGCTGCGATTTTCCCGGGCTGGCGCGTAACCTGCGCGAACGAGCACAGGAGGGGCTCAGGCACATCCACTTCAACGGCGCCGGCGGCAACATCACCGCGGGCAAGTACAACGACGGCTCGCCGGAGAATCGCATGATCCTGGCCGACCGTCTCGCCAAGGGCATGAAGGAGGGCTACGAAGGATCCAAGAAACAGCCGATCGACGCCAGCAAGGTCTCCTGGCGCGTCGTGTCGCCGGCGCTGCCGGTCAGCAAGTTGTACAACACGAAGGATCTGAAGGCGAAGGTCGCGGACGAAACACTGAAGGATCCGGACCGGCTGCGGGCCGCGCGCGGGTACGTCTGGGCGCGCCGCTGCGAGGACGGCGAGACGATCGACATGCAGTGCCTGCAAATCGGCTCCGCATATATCCTGCACATGCCGGGCGAGTTGTTCGTCGAGTATCAACTGGCCGCCCAGAAGATGCGGCCCGATTCGTCCGTGATGATGGCAGCGTACGGCGATTACGGCATGGGCTACATCGGCCAGACAATTTCCTACACGCAAGGCGGGTACGAAACCGGCCCGGTGTCGCGCGTGGCGCCGGAGGTCGAAGGCGTGTTGATGAAGGCGATGCGCGAGTTGTTGAAGTGAATCGATCTTCGTTTAGCGCCCGCAAGGCGCCATGCGGGCGCTAAACGAAGATCGGAATATGCTATTTGCCGTGCCGCAACACCCGCCCCGCCAGCACTTCCGTCGATTTGCCCTCATCGATCGCCAACCGCCCATTGATGAACAAATACTGCACGCCCGTCGCATACTGGTGCGGCTTCTCGTAGGTTGCGCGGTCGCGGAAGGTTTTCGGATCGAATACGACGATATCCGCGTGGTAGCCGACCTTCAGGTAGCCGCGCTCGGGCAGGCGCAGGATGTCAGCCGGCAAACCGCTGACGCTGCGGATCGCCTGCTCCAGCGTGATCAGCTTGTCCTCGATCGCGAACTGGCCGATCTTGCGAGGAAATGTTCCGTAGCTGCGCGGGTGCGGCGTCGAGCCTGTCGAGGGAATCTGCGCGGAACCGTCGCTTGCCGTGGCGACATAGGGTTCCTTCATGAACAGCCGCATTTCTTCGTCGTTCATCCCGAAGTTGACGATTTGGGCGCCGCCGTTGCGGGTGATCTCGAGGACGATGTCGAGCGGTGTCTTGCTTTCCATCTTGGCGATGGCGGCCAGGTCCTTGCCCTGCCAGCTGGCGTTCTTGGCGTAGCGGGCGATCTTGATCGTCTTGCCGCCGAGGTGTTCTTCGAGGCGCTGCCCGATTGCCTTCTTCATTTTCGGGCCGACCTCCGGATCGTCGAGCCGTTGGATCAAGTCCTTGGCGGTACCTTCGCGGAACCGGGCTGGGATAACCGTTGCCGACAGCGAAGTGCTGCTCGCGATGTAGGGATACTGGTCGGCGGTGACTTCGATGCCGTCCTGGCGGGCCCGGCGTATCAGGGCGATCACGTCCGGCGCCTTGCCCCAGGCGGTGCGGCCGGAAACCTTGATGTGCGAGATGTGCACGCGCAGACCGGCCCGGCGGGCGATCTCCAGAATCTCCTCGATCGCCGCCAGCACCTCCGTGTTCTCGTTGCGGATGTGGCTCGCGTACAGCCCCTTGTGGGTGGCGGCAATGCGTGCAAGCGCAATCAGTTCGTCGGTCGTGGCGTAGGTGCCGGGGTTGTAGATGAGCCCGGTCGCGAGGCCCCAGGCGCCGTCCTTCATGCCCTGGTCAACGAGGTCCTCCATCATCTTCAGTTCGTTTTTCGTCGACGCGCGGTTGGCGTTGCCCATCACTTTCAAACGCACGTCATTGTGCGGGACCTGATGGATGACGTTGGAGCCGACGCCGATTTCTTCGAGCTTCTTGAAATAGGCGGCAACGTCGACGGGCCCGGCGCCGCAGTTGCCGGTGACGACGGTGGTGCAGCCCTGGGCCAGATAGTTGTAATTGGCGTTGGTCTTTTTCGCCTGGAGCGGGTAATCGCTGTGGGTGTGCAGATCGATGAAGCCGGGGCTGACGACGAGGCCCTCGCAGTTGAGCACGCGCGGATTGCCTTTGACCGTAAACTTGCCGACGGCGACGATGCGGTCCCCCTTGATGGCGATATCGCCGACCTTGCCGGGCTGGCCGGTGCCGTCGTGGAGCGTGGCCTTCTGCAAGACGACATCGGCTTCGACGGCGGCGTCGGGTTGGGCGGGGATGAAGAGTGAAAGCGCGATGATGAAGGATGTCATGGTGTTTCCTCAAGAGGCTCACGCAGAGGCGCATAGGAGGACGAGGGAAATTGGAGTTTCGACCTTCACACAATTCCGCCTTTGCGCCTCTGCGTGAGGTTGTTCATTCGGGCAGTTTATCCGCGACGCGCGAGACCCCGTCCTTGATCAGTTCGGCCCCGAAGTTGATCAGCAACCCGAGTCGGCAGTTTGTCAAACGCATGTAAGTTAAAAGTTGCTTCTTGTGCACTTTCGCGATCTGGTCGACAGATTTAAGTTCGAGAATCAACTTGCCCTCCACGATCAAATCTGCACGAAAGCCGATTTCCAAGGCGAGCTCGTCCCATACCACGGGAACCGGTTTCTCGGATTCGACCGACAACCCGCGTTTGCGTAGCTCGTGCAACAGGATCGCCTGATACACCGACTCCAATAACCCAGGGCCGAGGCGAGTATGAATCTGATACGCGATATCTACCACGATTGTCGCCAGCTCATTCTCACTCATGGTTTCTCCTCGTGAGTCTCACGCAGCGGCGCCAAGGCGCAAAGAGGATTAAGGGAGTTTCAATTTCGACATTCTTCCCCCTTTGCGGCTTTGCGCCTTTGCGTGAAGCTTCCTATTGTTTCAGATCCTCAAAGCGAGTGTTCAAAATCGGATACAGCCGCCAGTCGCGGTAATCGAAGTGCCACCACTCGGCGTAATAGACGCGGAAGCCGTGCTTTTCCATCGCACGGCGCAACAGATCGCGATGCCAGCGCTGCAGCCCTGTGCCGCCGAGGTAATCGGCGTAGGAGCGATCGGTCATCTCGTCGTACCCGCCGGGCATTTCGATCGTCTTGCCGGTCTTGAGATCGTAGAGCGTGAGATCGACCGCACAGCCGCGGTTGTGGCGAGAGCCTTGCTGCGGGTCGGCGACGAAGTGGTGCAGCTTGTCCGGCGTTGCGTCCCAAAACATCTTGGTGACATACCACGGGCGATAGGCGTCGTGGATCAACAGGCCATAGCCTTGCTCGGCGAGTTCTTTGTGAACCTTGAGCAGCGCCTCGGCTGCGGGACGCTGCAGGAAGGCCTTTGACGACGTGTAGAACGGAGTGCCAAGGAAGTTGTTTGCCGACGCGTAGCGTACGTCGAGCTTGATCGCCTTGTCGAGCGTCTCCAAATCGACGAGGTCCGGCTTGCGGAAGAACGCGTTCTTCTCAATCGGCGGCTTCGCTTGCAGTGCGAGCTTGCGCAGCTCGTCCACCGGGCGCACGGGATCGATCTTGAACGTTTCGCCAGCCTTGGGGAGCGACCGGCGTTTGAAGAGCATACTGGCCGCATCGATCTCGATGGCGACGCCGTTCTTGTCGCGTTTGAAGATGATCTTGTCGCCGAGGTACAGGCCATAGTCGGGGAATTGATAAACGTCCTCGGAGATCTCCTTGAGCGGATAGAGGAAGATCCACTCGATGAGCGTGTGCAGTTTGCCGTCCTTTTCCAGGATGTACGTCACGTTGAAATCGGGGCCGTACTCGCCGATGAGGCCTTGCCATTTGGTGGGTGTCGGCTTGGGCTTCGGAACGGCGACAGGCGCGTAGGTCTCCTTGTTGATGACAAGATTCTTGCCATCGCGGCCGATCTTGAGGCCGAAGCCGTGCAAATCGTCGGCGAGGAGGCCGTCGCTCATTTGACGGACTTCATATTTGCCGCCGCCGCGGTGGGGCAAGATCCACAATCGGCCATCGCGCTCGTAGAAGTCGATGGTCTTGTCCTTGAACTTGTAGCGAGGCGCGAGCGAGCGCACCACCTCGGCATCGAGCGGCGTCGAGTTCTCCAGCTTGGGCAGCGGCAAGCCGGCTCTTTTCGCGAGCATCATGCGGAGAGCCGTGGTGGCGATGCGTGTGGTAACGGCGTTCGCGACGTCCTTCGACGCGCAGACGATGACGCCGAGCTTCTGGTCGGGCAGTGCCGCGAACTCGGTTGAGAAGCCGTAGACCGCCCCGCCGTGCCGGATCATGCGCGTGCCGTCCACGTCGCCGATGAAGAAGCCGAGCCCGAAGCCGGACTTCTTGGTCTTGTCGGGGAACTGAATCTTCCACATCTGTTCGAGCGTTTCCTTCTTGAGGATTTGCCCGTTCGGCCCCTTGCCGCCGGCGAAGAGGAACTTGAGGAACTTGGCCTGGTCGTTGACGCTGGAATAGAGGTTGCCGGCAGGAAGCATGCCGAAGTCCCAGGTCGGGGCCGCAAACTCGCGGCCATGGTAGGTCCACATCGGTGCCTTCGGGATTTGCAAGCGCTGCTCGGCCGACGGAACGAATGTGCTGTTCTTCATGCCGATCGGGTCGAGCAGCTTGCGCTGCATCAGCTTCGCGAACGGCTCCTTCTGGGTGTGCGCCAGCACATAGCCGGCGACGGACATCGCCATGTTGGAATAGCTCTGCGTGCTCTCCGGCTCGAAGACCAACTCGGTCTTGTTGAGGCTCTTGACGGTGTCGGCGAGCGTGGGCAAGGTGTCGTCGAAGTAGTTGCCGACCGGGCCTTCACGGACGACGCCGGAGCGATGGCTCAGCATCTGGCGCAGCGTGATCTTCTTGTCGTACTTGTTGGTGGGATTGAAATCCGGCAGGTATTTCTGCACCGGGGCGTCGAGATCGATCAGACCGAGCTCGACGAAGATCATGAGTAACAGCGCCGTGAACGGCTTCGACACGGAGCCAACGCGGTAGAGCGTGTCGGGCGTCGCCGCAGTCTTTTTCGCGGAGTCGGCATGCCCGACGCTGGCCGCGAAGACGACGCGCTGATCGTCCACCAGCGCGATCGAGATCGACGGGATGTCCTTCGCCTTGAGTTCGCGCTCGATCCAGGGCAACAGGGCGGCCCGGACATCGTCGCCCTGAACCTGGCTGGCAACGGGAATCGGAGCAAGGAACAAGAAACCGAGGCTGACCGTCAGCCCAATGATGAGAAATGATCGAACGTGTCGCATGGCGCCGGCTCATGGTGGAGTGTGGGTCCAGAATCAGGACGATGCTAAACCACTTTGCGGCGCGGGGCAATCATTTTTTCGCTTGCGTTTAGCACCCGCATGGCGCCGCGCGGGCGCTAAACGGCAGACGCGGACATCGACCCTACTATTGGCGCGGCCAGCGATGGCGAAGTTGATACAGACGAGCGCTCAGTGCGTTGAAGTCCAGCGCGGTGCCGGGGATGAACGCGACCGGATAGTTGTGCAGGAACAGCACCAGCGTTTCGGAGCACAGGCACTGGCCCAGCCACGGTTCGCTGTCCAGCGACGAATCGAGGATCGACGGCCGACTCTCGGGCAGTTTCACTTTGCGCCTTGTGCGGCGGCGCTGCTCAATCTCGTCCAGAACCATCATTACCAAACTCCTCAGCATTCGTAGCGAAAGCTACAGGGAGAAGAAACAGCGAAAGCGATGCCAAACGGATCCAAATCAACGCCGGACGTTTTTGTCCGATTACCGAAGTGGCGATTTGTTAACCAGTTAGGACGTGTCGAGTAAATCACGTGCCAACTCTTGGCCGGATGGGACCGTGCCAGCCCGGCGCAAGAAGACACAACCACGTTGAAATTTGCAATTTCGGAAGCCCCAGGGTGAGGTACTCCGAACCCTGGGGTTCGGAGTACCTCACCCTGGGGCTTCCCCTGCTATCCACAACCGGCTAACGAAATGCTTGTAACCGCTCGTCGGTCGAGTAGAATGGGGACAATTCTTGGCGCGCTCACCGGAAGCGAGCGGCTAAACTACGAGGGTCAGCCCATGCGATTGTACGCGTTGATGGTATGCGTTTTGGTTGGTCTTGTATTGCCGGCCGGCGCCCAGCAAGACCCGGTGGAGTCAGTGTCGAACGGCATGATCGCCGACGCGCTGCGTGACGTCGGCGGACGGTTCTCGCTCGAGGAGGACCACTATTCCATCGAGTTGAAGAATCGCACCTTGCGCCTTTATCGCCTGGACGGCGGCAGCCGGCTGTTGATCAAGGCCTCCGTCAAGGGGCAGGCGTCGTTGCCGCTGCTCAACCGCTACAACGAGAAAGTCGCCGTCACCACCCGCGCCGTCCGCTACGAGAAGCAGGGCGTGGTCCTCGAAGCTGGCCTCGACTGCCGGCTCGGCGTCACCCAGGCGAGCGTCGGTAAATTCGTCACGCAGTTTGTTGGCGATGTCGTCGGCTTCGAGACCTTCCTCGCCAAGAACCAGGGCAAGGACTTCGATGAGCCGAAGGTTGAGCCGAAGGTCGTGAAGCAAGGCGAAAAGAAAAAGGTCCCACTAGCAGTCAAGCCGGAGACCGACGACAAGGAATTTGTCATCACCTTCCCGACCAACGATGATAAATGGGAAACCGCCTGGAAGATAGTCTGGGACATCGAAACCGCCAAGCAGGCGACCGATCAAGGTTACAAATTCGGCGCGAGCGGCCGATCGCTGCTCTTCAAGATCAAGCAGGCGTACTTCAAGCCGGGGCAGAAGGCGGAGTGGATCCAGGTGCTCGAAGACGCCCATCCGCAGGAGTTCTACGTTCCCTACTACTTCCGCGGCACCCGCTTCTTCGATCTGCGCGACGTCGGCGGCTATGTCAAGCTCTCCGCCAAAGAAGGCGGCGCCACCAGCCAACTCATGGGCGCCGCCAAACAGGTGATCGCCGAGCTGCGCGACACCGGGACCGCCTACAAGTACGGCAGCATAACGCGCCGCAGCGAGGAGCTTACCCTCTTCGCCAATTTCCAGGCCGGCAACTATACCTACATGGTCGAGTACGGCTTCCGCGACGACGGCGGCATCGTCTTCCGCCACTCGCCGACGGGCTACAATTTCTTCCCCGACTTCCACGCCGCCCACATGCACGGCAGCTTCTGGCGCGTCGGCATGAAGCTTGGACCGGAGGATAACAACGAGACCAACCAGGTCTTCGTCGTCAGCTTGCCTCCGGAGGCCAAAGACCAGGGGGACGGCGGCAAGCTCAACATTCAGGAAGTCACCAGGGAGAGCTTCCATGATTGGAAAGCGAAAGAGTTCACGCGCATCCGCGTCACCAATCCCAACTACTCGGTGGTCCCCGCGACCAAGGACCGGCCAGCGTTTCCCATCAGCTATGACCTCGTCACCTACCCGCAAGGCATCGCCCGGCACGAACGATTCAAAGACGAAAAGTTCAGCCACCACGACTTCTGGATCACTCGGCACGACGCTCCCGAAAAGATGTACGTCAACCTCGGCAACTATTTCTTCACACCGAAGGGAGGCTTGAACCCGAAGTTGCAGCCGCTCGACAAGCAGAACGTCGTGCTGTGGCATTCCTCGGCCGGGCTGCACGTGCCGCGTTCAGAGGACGGCATCATCGGCGGCAATAGCACGGCGAACGGCCAGGCGACGATCTACTGGACGACGTTCGAACTGCGGCCACGCAACCTGTTCCTCAAGACGCCGATTTATCGCACGCTGCCGTGACAATTCCCTGGGGCCCTACCTATTCGAGGTTTCCATGACGCGATTCTGCATCACGCTGACGGCCTGTTGCGGCCTCGCTCTGATCGGCGCCTGGACGCCGGCAGGCGAGAAGCCGAAAAAAATTCAGCACGATCCGAAAGAAACGAAGCTCTTCGAGCTGACCAACCTGGAACGCAAAGGTAAGGAGTTGGGGGCGCTCGTCCTCAACCCGGCGTTGTCGAAGCTGGCCCGCGCCCATTCGGAGAACATGGCCCGCCAGGGAAAGATGGAGCACACGCTCGACGAGAAATCGCCGTTCGACCGCATGCGCGCTGCCGGCTACAAATTCGCGAAGGCCGGCGAGAACATCGCCTTCGGCGAGCCGGGCGCAAAGCTCGAAGGCATCATGAAGTCGTGGATGGAATCGAAGGAACACGCCGCCAACATTTTGCTGCCGGAGTTCACCGAGGTTGGCATCGGCATCGCCCGCGACAAGGCGGGGGCGCTCTACTTGACGCAACTCTTCGCCAGACCGCGGAAATAGGGGGCAGGAATCAGGGGTCAGGGGTCAGGAAGACAAAAAAAGGAACAGAAGCATTGCGCCATTGCACTGACTCCTGATTCCCGCTTGACAACCCCTTCTAGCAGCGTAGAATAGAAATGAGATGAAGTCTCAACAAGCCTGCTGCCTAGGTTCCCACCCATGAATCGGCCCTGCACTCCCGACAATTGTGCCGACTGCTCGGACATGATCGTGTGCCGTTGCTTGCAAGTGACGGAAACGCAGGTCGTCCGCATGATCGAGCGTCTGGAGTTGCGCAGCGTCCGAGATCTGAGCAAATACACCGGCGCCGGTGAGGGCTGCACCTGCTGCCATGCCAAGCTGCAGGAATACATCGAGCGATTCCACTGCGAAGCCGCCGCGCTCGGCTGAAAAAGAAATGCGATCAAAGACAAGGCCACGGCAAGGAGTCGTGGCCTTGTGCGTTACCGCCCGTGTTCCCCGCTTGCGGCTTCGCGCTAGCCGTGCGCGACGGGAGCGCGAAGCCGCAACCGGTCACCGCCGCGCCACTTCCAACTCCGCCTGCACCGCCGTCTTGAGATCGGGCGTCGGCGTGACAAACGGTAAATCGACGATAAACGCCGTACCCGTGTCTAACGCCTCGACTTCGATCGTGCCGCCCATCAGATCGACGTAGCTCTTGACGATCGACAACCCCAGCCCCGCGTGCGGCGTGTCGGCGTGCCTCGACGGATCGGCGCGGTAGAATCGCTTGAAGATGTGCTCGAGCGCCTCCGGCTTGATGCCGATGCCGGTGTCGCGCACCTGGAGCCGCACGTGGCCATTGAGGCGCTCCACCGACAGGTCGATCGTGCCATTCGGCTTGTTGTACTCGACAGCGTTGTGCAGGAGATTCGTGAGGATTTCGCGCAGCTTGTTGGGATCAGTCGTGGTGATGATCGGATCGGTGAGATTCAGGTTCAACTTGATGCCACGCGCCTTGGCGAGCGGCCGGATGACATCGGCACATTGCAGGGCGGCATCGGTCACATCGACCTCGGTCGGACGATAATTGTCGGCGCCAGCGTCAAGGCGGGCCAGCGTCAAGAGCCTTTCGACGAGTTGATACATGTGCTGGCCGGACGCCCGGCACTCTTCCAGGATCTCTTGATATTCGGCCGGGCTGCGTGACTTCTTCAGGCCGACTTCGAGGTTCGTCATCAAGGCGGCCAACGGGGTGCGCAACTCATGGGAGATATCGGCCGCGGCCTGCTTCTCGCGCGCGAACGCCTTCTGCAATTGCACCAGCACCTCCGAAAGTCGCGCCGCGATCGGCCGCAATTCGTTCGGCAATTTCTCGACATCCAGTTGCAAGCGGAAGTTTGACGGCGACACCTGGCTGACCGCTTCCGACATCTTGGAGAGAGGCGCCAGCCCAAGGCGGATCACCACGTAGCCGCCAAACCAGAGCGCGATCAAGGCCGACATGCCGATCCACAGCATCCGGCTGCGCAATTGATTCAAGTCCTCGCCGATGGTGCGTTCAAGCTTGGCGAGTTCGCTGTCGCGCTCGGTCGCAAATTGCTGGATGTTGTCGTCAATCACGGCCAGTTGGCTGTCGCGGTCGATTGCGAACTGCTGGGTTTTCTCGTCAAGCGGGGCAAGGTCCGCGGCGTACT
This sequence comes from Gemmataceae bacterium, assembly GCA_009692065.1. Taxonomy (GTDB): domain Bacteria; phylum Planctomycetota; class Planctomycetia; order Gemmatales; family Gemmataceae; genus SIAQ01. The sequence goes on along the minus strand of SHZY01000036.1, from coordinate 1,793 downwards.
GGATGAACAGAGTCGGCGTTTTGGTATCGACCGCTTTCGGCGGCCCCTTGGGGGAGGTTCCCCCCTTACCTGGAGTTTGAGGCGGGCCACGCCACGGCCCAAAAAAAGTCACGCCGCCGAAGCCCGACACCGGCATCTTGAGCGTCACGCGCGTGACCTTCACGCCTGGCTTCAGTTCGACTTCATCATAGTATTCCGTGAACAACGTCTGCTTGCGCCGCTCCTTGTTCAGCACAAACCACGAATCCCCCATCGACTCCGACCGCTGCATCGGCTGGCCATCGAGCGTGCGGTACGTCTGAAAGTACTCCTGCGAGTGTTCCAGGTCCGCATGGAGAACCAGGTGTTCCGACGATTGCAGGTGCGTGAATTTAGGGTAGAACCGTGCCGTGTCGGACCGAGCCTGTTTCTTGTTCTGGTCCTGCGTTAGCCATGCCCAGAACGGAACGTAGGAAGTGGGTCGCGGCGCATCCTTGCCTTTCCCGAAGGGCCGGTTATCGGGCAGCCAGATCTGGAGGCTAACGTTCCCAGGCGTGGTAGGCGCAGCGAGCACGCTGGCGACATAAACCGCTTCATAAGGAACCGTGACCAACGGCATGCCCGCCATCGCCCGGGCTTGCCGCAGGATATGCCGATCGAGTTCGGCGCGTGCTGCTTGGGCGTACGCCACGTACTGCGCCTCGATCATTTTCCGGGAATCGTGTGCCGCCTGGGACCGCGCCTCGTATTGCGTTTGGATCATCTTCTGGGCATCGTGCTGCCGCTCGTGCAGCGATTCAGCGGTCGTTCGATAAGAAAACCACGAGACCGCCCCCAGCGCTCCGGTCAAGAGCAGCAGGAAATAAACGATCAGCGACAGCCGAATGGATCTCATGAGTCCTCGTCTTCCCCGCGCAACATGTAACCTTCGCCCCAGCGTGTCATGATGAGCTTGGTGTCGAAGTCGTGATCGACCTTCGTCCGCAGATAGCGGATGTAAACATCGACCACGTTCGAGGTATTCTCGTCGTACTCGTCATACAGATGTTCCCAGATCATCGTCCGCGTCACCACCTTGCCGCGATGGAACGCCAGGAACTGCAAGAGGGCGTACTCGCGCGGCGTCAGGTGAATAGTCTTGCCCGCGCGCTTGACGCTGCGCGCGGACGTATCGATCTCCAGATCATGAACGCGCAAAACCGGATCTTTGACCTGATGGCTGCGGCGGACCAGTGCCCGCAAACGCGCCAGTAACTCTCCGAGCTGAAAGGGTTTCGTCAAGTAATCATCGGCGCCGAGGTCCAGACCCTTGACCTTGTCCTCGGTGGTATCCTTCGCCGTCAGTATGAGAATATGCGTCTTGATCCCTTCTTTACGCCAGTTCTTTAGCAGCGTCAAGCCATCAATCTTTGGCAACATCAAATCGAGCACGACGACGTCGTAGGTGGAGCTGCGGACCTTGAAGTCGGCCTCCTCGCCGTTCTCGGCCAGGTCGACGGCAAAGCCCTCTTCCTCCAGCCCTCGCTTGAGTGCCCGCGACAATGGCTTGTGGTCTTCGACCAGTAGGATGCGCACGATATCCCTCCGTCAGTAAGGCGAACTGGCATTCTCATATTTTAACAGATTTGGATTAGAGGTTCATGAAAGTGAGGGTAATCCAACATATAGCAGCCCGTTGATTAAGTCGATATTTCGGCACCGATCACGTCGAGCGCGACGGCGACGGTCCAAAGGTCGATCGTCGGAACATTTTCACTTCGGTGCGACCGACGGCCGCAGGTTCGACTCCAAAGCATCTCGGTGGCAAAATAGAG
>SHZY01000035.1 GCA_009692065.1 Gemmataceae bacterium | reverse complement strand
CTTTGCCGATCAACCCAGCCCGAGCCTGCTGCCCGACACCACCTGAGCCGCTTCCTGCCGGTACTCCCATTCATAACGTAGTGTTGGCCATTCTCGAACGCAACTGGTACGCGCTGTCGGCAGTATTCGACCGTGAACGGCTACGAAATACGCTCCCCGTGATCCACGTGTACGCCCGGGGGTGAGGTACTCCGAACCCCTGGGATTCGGAGTACCTCATCCCAGGGCTTGCAGAGCGTACACGGAGTCGATGTGCTGAATCAAGGTGAAATAGAAGGCGAGGCTACTGCCCGCCGAGCTTCTTGCCGGCGCCCGGCGGCGACTTTGGCTCGAACACCACGTCTCCCACAAAGCGATCGACGAGGATGGTCAATGCCGGATTGGTGAAGGCTTGCGTTACGAAAGCGTCCGGCGGCGGCGTATTGAGCTTCCAGTTCACGATGAGTTTGCCCTCCTTGACTTCGAGTGACTTCACTTCGACGGCGTAACCGCCGGTGCGCTGTGTGCCGCCGGAGATGACGATGACCATCTGCTTGGTCCAGTCGATCGATTCGACTTTCAGCATCTTGGCGAGCTGCGCCGACGCCTTGTCTGCCTCGGTGCTCTGCAGCTTGGCGAGTTGCTCGGCGCTCTTGATGACAACAGGGCCTTGGGCGATGCGGGCGGGCGTCTTGGCGATGACCTTCAATTCGCCCTTGCCCTGAGCAGGCACGAAAAGGCAAAACGCCGTGAGGGTAACGGAGAGCATGTGCGGGTCCTTTCAGAGCGAGAGGAGTGTTTACCTTTCAGACGGATATTATCGGCAAATGGGTTGCATGGGGCAACCATATAGGCAGCCCTTTACGGCGGGATGGCGCATACACCATGTGAGATTGTGCGCCGACCGCTCGCTGCGGTAATATACTGGAAAGGAATCTCGCCATGATTTCCACCCTCACCGGTCGCCACTACGTCGCCGGCCAATGGCGCACACCGACTGGCCCGACGTTCTCCAGCACCAACCCCGGCCGGCTCAGCGAAACGATTGGCACCTTCCCCCTCGGCACGAATGCCGACGCCGACGAAGCCGTCGCCGCAGCGCGCGCAGCATTTCCAGCCTGGCGGCGCAATAGCCGTATTCGCCGTGCCGAACTGTTCGACAACCTCGCCCAGCTCGTCAAGCGTGAGACCGACAACCTTGCGCACCTGATGGCACGCGAGTGCGGCAAGGTGGTCACCGAATGTCGCGCGGAAGTGATCGAAGGCCTGCACATGATCCAGTACGTCTTCGGCACCGGCCGGATGCCGATCGGGGATGTACTGTCGAGCGAGATTGCGGAGAAAGATACATTCATGCGGCGCAAGCCATGGGGCGTGGCGGCAGTCATCACGCCGTGGAACTTCCCGTTCGCGGTGCCGCTCTGGATGCTGGGGCCGAGCCTCGTCGAGGGGAACACGGTTGTCTTTAAGCCGTCGGAGGACACGCCGGCGATCGGGCAGCGGATTGTCGAGTTGTTCGTCGAAGCCGGCTTTCCGCCGGGTGTCATCAATCTCGTCCACGGCGAAGGCGAGGCCGGCGAGGCGCTGGTGCGGAACCCCGGCGTCAACTGTGTCCTCTTCACAGGCAGCTACCATGTCGGCAAACGCATCGCGGAAATCTCGGCGGGCCTGCACGATCGCATCGTCGCCAGCGAGACGGGCAGTAAGAGCGCCGTCATCGTCGCCGAGGACGCGAAGCTTGACCTCGCTGTCACGGCGGGTATCATCAGCGCCTTCAAGACCAGCGGCCAGCGCTGTGTCTCCGCAGGCCGAATCCTGGTGCACGAGAAGCTAATCGACGCCTACGCGAAAAAGCTCGTAGCCGTGGCGAAACGTCTGAAGATCGGCGACCCGCTCGACGCGAACAACTTCACGGGGCCGGTCATCAACAAGGCGGCGATGGAAAAGGTCGAGCGTTACAACGCGTTGGCCAAGGAGGAAGGCGCAGAGATTCTGCTCCACGGTACGCGCCTCCAAAGCCCAGGGACGGCCGTCCCTGGGCTTTCCGACGGTTGCTTCCTCTCGCCGCACATTTATCGCATCCAGCACGGCCCCAGGGTCCGCTGCATCCGCGAGGAGGTCTTCGGCCCGCACCTCGCCTTGATCCCGTTCAAGGACAACGAGGAAGCCGTGCGCATTTACAACGACACCGACTACGGTCTGTCGTTGGCGATCATCACCGAAAGCTACCGCACCATGCGCTACTTCCGCGACGAATGCGAGTACGGCATGGGCTACGTCAACTTGCCGTGCATCGGCGCCGAGGTGCACCTGCCATTCGGCGGCGTCAAGAAGAGCGGCAACGGGCACCCGTCGGCCGCAGGCCTGATCGAGGCGGTGACGCACAAGACGGCGTGGACCGTCAATCATGCGGAGGAAGTGAAGATGGCGCAGGGGTTAACGACGGATGTAAAATGACCCGCCAAGCCCCAGCATGAGCGCAGCGATTCCTACGGGTCTCGGCGCCCTTATCCCCACCAATCGCTGCGCTCATGGTGGGGCTTGGAGTGTGATTCAATGTGGCAATTCGAAGGACGCCCAATCCCCCTGATCCAAACCGCCCTCCCCGGCCCCAAAGCGCGCGCCCTCCTCGACCGCGACCAGCAATATATGTCGCCGTCCTACACGCGTGTCTATCCGCTCGTCTGCGCGCGTGGCTCGGGCGCCGTCATCGAGGACGTGGACGGTAACCTCTTCCTCGACTTCACCGCCGGCATCGCCGTTACCGCGACCGGGCATTGCCATCCCAGGGTCGTCGAGGCCATCCAGGATCAAGCGGCGAAGTTGATCCACATGAGCGGCACCGATTTCTACTATCAGCCGCAGATCGATCTCGCGCAGCGGCTCGCCGAATTGGCGCCGGGCACAAGGCCGAAACGCGTCTTCTTCACCAACAGCGGAGCCGAGGCGCTTGAAGCCGGACTCAAGCTGGCGCGCTGGCATACCCACCGGTCGCGCGCCATCGCCTTCTTCGGCGCCTTCCATGGTCGCACTTATGGGGCGATGTCGCTGTCGGGTTCCAAACTTGTACATCGCCGCGGCTTCTCGCCGCTGGTGCCGGACATTCATCACGTGGCGTTTCCGCGTGGCTGCCAGGGATGCATGACGCCGGGCGATGTCTGCACGTGCGTCAAGCAGATCGAGGAGACGGTGTTCAAGCGGATCGCGCCGCCCGAGGAAGTCGCGGCGATCTTTGTCGAGCCGATCCAGGGCGAAGGCGGCTACCACGTGCCGGCGCCCGGTTTTCTTCCGGGGTTGCGCGCTCTCTGCGACAAGTACGGTATCTTGCTCGTCGCCGATGAAGTGCAGACCGGCATGGGACGCACGGGCAAGATGTTCGCGATGGAGCACTGGAACGTCGAACCCGATATTCTGTGCATCGCCAAGGGCATTGCCAGCGGCATGCCGCTCGGCGCGATCATCGCGCGCGGCGACGTCATGGATTGGCCACCGGGGAGCCATGCGAGTACGTTCGGCGGCAACCCGGTCAGCTGTCGGGCGGCCCTGGCAACGATCGAACTGCTTCAAACAGAGTACATCGCCAATGCGGCAGCGCGTGGTGAACAATTGCGCGCCGGTTTGTGCCAGCTGCGTGCCGAATTCCCCACGATAAGCGATGTGCGTGGCCTTGGGTTGATGACGGCAATGGATCTTGGCAAGTCGCCCACCGACCCGGCGCCGAATCCGGACCTGCGCGAAACGATCGTGCAGACGGCGTTCCGGCGGGGCCTACTTCTTCTGGGTTGCGGCGAAAGCGCCATCCGTTTCTGTCCACCCTTGTGCATCAGTGCCGACCAGGTCGATACGGCCCTGCGCCTGCTGGGCGATATTTTTCGCGCCGAATTTGCCGCCCGTGCCTGATATGCGAGCTATAGTTGTTTTGTGGATTGTACGGCGTGACTCAGAACCGTGCCGACATCCAGGACCTAAGCACCCCGGAGTAGAGAAGATGGCACTCCTCAAGCGACTGGAGGCGCACTGCGCGCCCGTGTCTGGCCCTACGCGCCATTTCAGTGATGGCGGCGGAAATCCCCTCGATTTCAATGATATCGAAGCCGAATTGAAGCGACTCTCCGCAGCCAACGACGAGTTGCTGTGCGAGGTCATCTCCGACGACACGCCGGTCGCAGTCGCACACGACGATGCGGAAGAATTGAAGCTTCTGCGGCAGGAGATTGCTAAGCTCAAAGGGCGCGTTCAAGAGTTGGAGGCGCTCGCGTCAGGGGCATGCGAGGGACTGTGGCTGGAGCGTCAGGGCGAATACGAGATGTTACTGGAAGAGAAATCAGAAATGATTCGCAATCTGCATCAGCAGATGCAAGAGATACAAGACTCGCCCAGCCTCGGCGCCGCGCAAGCGAGCGTGGGCGCAAGCATCGCCAATGTCGGGCAGGCCGAAGAGACCTTTCGTCTAAAACGCGAACTCGAGGAGCATCGCCGGCAACTTGAACAAGACGAGCAAGACAGGATGGCCCAGATGTGCCAGATGGAATTGCAAATGGCCAAGGAGCGTGCGTCGATGGCACGCCAGCGCCAGGAGGTGCAGCGTCAGCAAGCCGAGCTGACGCGCGAAATCGAAAACGCCGCCCGTGATCCGGAGCTGCAAGAACGCCTCAAAAAAATGCGCCGCCCGGAATCCAAGCCGAGCCTCATGCTGCCAGCCGCCGACCAGCCGGCGCCCAAAGCCGACGAGAAGAGCAGCGGCTTCTTTCGCCGCATCTTTGGATAGCCCCGAGCCCGCAGCGCGCAAGGGTGGCCTACTACCTTGTTTGCGCTGCGGGCTCCTGCCCCATCGCTTCGTATCATTTCTTGATGGAATCGCTGCGAAACAAAATCGTCCTCGTGACCGGTGCCTCCTCTGGCATCGGCCGGGCCACTGCGCTGCGACTCGCGCGCCATGGCGCTCAGCTCGCGCTATCAGCACGCAATCTCGATGCCCTCGAGGAGGTCCGCCGCGAAATCGAGTTGGCCGGTGGAGCTGCCATCGTCGTGCCCGCCGATGTGACCGATTCCGAGCAAGTCCGCCAGGCTGTGGAAAGCACCGTCGCTCGGTTCGGCAAGCTCGACATCCTGCTGGCGTCCGCCGGCCTGTCGATGCGGGCCTATTTCGAGGGATCATCGCTCGAATCGCTCGAACGGGTCATGCGCGTCAACTTCTTCGGCACTCTTTACGCCACCCATTTTGCGCTGCCGCACGTCAAGAAAACCAAGGGCTCGCTGGTCGCGCTCAGCAGCCTGACCGGCAAGCGCGGCATTCCGTCATACGGGATTTACGGTGCGAGCAAATTTGCGATCCAGGGGCTCTACGAGGCACTTGCGCTGGAGCTGAAACGTGACGGGGTACACGTCGGCGTGGTATCGCCCGCGTTTGTCGATACGCCGTTGCGTGCCAATGTGCTCAACAAGGACGGCAAGCCGTGGGACGTCCCGCCACCACCGCCGTTTCGCATCTGGCCCGTCGAGAAGTGCGTCGATCGCATCATCCGCTTGATCGTCAAGCGCAAACGGCAAACGCTGCTGCCGTGGTTCGCCGGGCCGCTGCTAGTGATCGACGAGATGCTGGGCCGCGTGATCGGCGATCGGATTCTGCGGCGGAGGTTTCCGCCGGGAGAAGGACAAGGAGACAAGGAGATTAAATGAACGATCCGTTGGGAGAAAGAATTGGATCCCGCGCACCGCAGGCGGTAAGTCTCCTTGCCTCCCCTTCTTCTTGTCACCTCGCCGGCAGCCCCCAGATGCGCACGGTCCGGTCGTAGCTGCCGCTGACCGCGCGGCGGCCGTCCTGGGAGAACGCAACGCAGGTGATCGTGTCGGTGTGCCCCGTGAAGCTCTGAATCACCTTGCCGGTCGCGGCGTCCCACAGCTTCATCGTGCGATCGTCGCCACCGGTCAACAGACGGCGCCCGTCGGCCGACATCGCCATCGCCGGCACCCGGCCTGAGTGTCCCTCGAATCGACGCGATTCCTTGCCGGTCTGCATGTCCCACACGTGGATCACCGCATCGCCTGATGACACTATATGTCGGCTATCCGGCAGGAATGCGACGTTCATGACCGACTCGTTATGCCCGTCGAACGTCTTGACCGGCTTCCCGGTCGTCAGGTCAAAAACGCGCACCGTCTTGTCGACGCCCCCCGAGGCGACGTAACGCCCATCGGCCGAGAAAGCGACCGCGTAAACGTAGTTGGTATGCCCCGTGTAGCGCCGAATCTCGTCGCCGGTGTTGACGTTCCACAGGTAAGCCTTTTCGTCGTCGCTGCCGCTAAGCAGGGTTGTGCCGTCTCGCGATAGCACGGCGCCGTTGACGTCCTTGCCGTGCGTCCACCGTTTGACTTCATTGCCTGCCTTGAAATCCCACATGCGCGCCGTGCCGTCCCAGCTTGCGGACAGCAGATAACGGTTGTTCGGATGGAACGCGACCGACCAGACTTCCTTGGTGTGGCCGCGGATGGTGTAGGCCTCTTTTGCATCCTTCGTTCTGAGGTCCCAGACGCGCACGCTCTGGTCCCGACCACACGAAGCCACATGGTAACCGTCGAAGGAAAAAGCAACGCCCTTGACCTCGTCGGCGTGCCCTTCATACTTGCGCGATTCGCCGACCGGTCCCGCGACCACGGGCGTAGCCACCGCCGTACCGGCCAACTGCTCCTGCACGATGTCGATTCGCTTCTGCGCCTTGGTGCGGTGCAACCCGGAAAGTATCGGCAGCGCCTGGTCGTACCAGAAGATCGCCCGCATTTGCATCGAAAGCTTGGCCACGCCTTGCTCCTTGCCGGCCAGGTCCCACCAGCCGTCCGCAAGCGTTACCTGATCCTTGACGTCCTTGGGATTCTGCAAATCTTGCTGCGCGAGCGTTCCGATCGCCTTGTCGGCACACCGCGAGAAGTGCGGTAGGCCCTTCTCCCAACGTTTCTTCTGGTAGGCGAAATACTTGCCCAGCTCGAACTGCGCCTCGGCATCCTTGGGGTCTTTTTGCACGCGGTCAAGGTATCCCTGCACCTTGCTGAAACTCTTTTCGATAGCGCTGATCTCATCGACTCGTTTGAGCTGTTCCAGCACCAGGCTCGGGCTCTTGGCGGCCTTGGCCGCGTTGACCGCGGCTTCGGCGAGTTGATGCGCCGCCTTGTAGTGATCGAGATCGACGGCCTCCTTCACGAGCAGCCGCAGGATCTCGACCAGCGCGAGTCCCTGCTCCTTCTCGGTAGCCGCGGCGACAGCGAGACCGAGCACGTCGGCTTTCAGAAGCAGCGCATCGACGTCGTAGAGCCGGCCGAGTTCCTCGACGATGGCCAGGGCGAGTCCGGTGTCGTTCCCCTTGGCGGCCAGGTCGCGCGCCTCGCGCCAGCAAACGTAGCGGACGGCCGGGTCGTCCTTGACTTCCTTTCCCTGCTGAAACAGCACCGACGCCAGCTTGGCCTTGGCGTCGGTGGTCGTCGCTTTTTTGAGATCGTCGCCGAAGATGTCGAGCACCAGCTTGATGGCCGTGTTCTGAGCGCCCTGGCTCGGCACCGGCGTTTTGCCTGGCGCTTGTGCTGCGGACGTGGCAAACCACACGCCGAAAAGTGCGGCAGTGATTGCGAGGAGTTGAATCGTATGTTTCAATCGCGGTTGCATGGTTGGTTCCTGAAAAAGAATCCTGGAGCGAGATTGCGGCCAAAAAACCAGCGTCGCCGGATGAGGGTGGATTGTCAAGGAAATAATGCGGCTCGAAGGCGTCCATTTCCTCGGGACAGCATTTTTTAGCTCCAAGTCGTTGGCATTCAAGCGGCAATGAAAATGCTGTCCCGGCGACGCGCGCACACCCACCTCCAGGACAGCATTTTACCCTCGGTGTCCATCGACACCCAGGAAACCCTGGTTTTTTTTTGAACGGCGCGGAAAAATGCTGTCCCGGTCATGCCCAAAGTGGCGTTGTTACCTTGCCACCGTCACGTTTGAACCATGCCCATCCGCCAACTCGGCAGGGGGTTTCTGAACGGACCTTGACTTCTGGTGGAGGATGTGGGCGAGGTTGGGTCAGTCAGAAGTAGGATCAGTGGGCTCGAAAAGCCCGGGGGCCACGGTTCGCACCAATTCGACCAGGGCCCCGGTGATGATACCGGCCACAACTCCACCGAGAGCGACAGGGACTTCCAGGTTAGGGGGAGGCGAACCATATTTAGCCTCGGCGCCCATTTGCAGCGAATTCAGAAACACGACAGTACCTAAACCGCCTAATATAGTCCCGACTAGGAGCCCGAAGATTGCCCATGCCAGCGCCATCCGTCTTGCGGTGAAGAAAAACCTAATTGTTGCCCAAGCGGCGAGGCACGCAGGCAATATCAGAGGGATTCCGATAAAGAAATCGAATTGTTTGCCAGTTTCATATTTACCGAAATACCATACGGAGACTCCCCACAATGCACCCCAGGCGGCTGCTGAGGCCAACACAGGGACCATGCTTAGTTTGGTCATGATTCACCACATTCATACGGCTGAGTCAACCCTCGGCCTTCGGAGACCTGCGGTCGTCAGGGTGGCACGGTCAGGAGACCGTGCCACAACGGAATGCAGCTACTTCTTCTTCGCCACCCACACCGCCGCCTCATGCCAGCTAGCGCTCAGGTCGTAGCGTTCGTTATCAACGAGATCGCGCGGGTAGGCGACGTTGGCGTACACGACCTTGGGGTCGAACAGCTTCACCACGGTGCCGGCGGCGACCGACAGCTCCGAGCAGATCCAGCTATCGCGATCGAGCACCGTCCTGCCGAGCACCAATTCCCGCACCGGCCCACGCGAGCGCAGCGATGTCCCTTGCAGCAGTAGGCGGGCGATGGCGTAGCGCTTGCCGTCCTGGGCCTCGGCGAATTTCGTCAGGGCCTTCGATTGCTCCGCCGTCAACTCCTTCTTGCAACGGCGGATCTGGATAGTTCCCTTGAAGTCCTCGTTGAATTGCGGCAAGCGTTTGTCGAGCGGGAGCAGCTTGACCCACACGGTGTCGTCCGGCCCCGCCTCCAGCACCGCGAGTTTGCCGTCGGTTTGCTTGACCACCATGCCCATGTGCAAGGGCGGCCCCGTCCCGGCATAAGCGAACAGAATCGTCCAGCCAATGTTGCGGTCGTCGTAGAAAATCAGATCGCCTTCGCGCGGCGCGTAGCGGACGATAGCGTGCTGCGGCTTGCCCTTTTCCGTTTTCTTCTCGACCTTCAGATAGCCTGCCGCGGGGTCATCAGCGAATGAGTAGCCTACCGCGGCCATGATGCAAAAGCCGCAGAGAAGCAGGCAGGATCGACGCATGGAGCCTCCTTGATATCTGCTGAATTATCGGCGTTCTGCCGACAACAATTTGACGCGCCCCAGGCCCTTGCGTTACAATGACTCAGAGTCCTGGATATTGTACGCACCCACCCCGCACCAGCTTGGGCCTCCACCCATGAAAAAACTCCTTATCGCGTTCTTGCTTGGACTCGCGATCTACGTGCCGCACGAGGCGCTGGGCTGCACCATCCCCGTGTTCCGCTACGCCCTCGAGAAGTGGGACCTGACGCCGTACGACATCCTCGTCTATAACCGCGGCCCCTTGCCTGCCGACTTGCAGAAGACACTCAAAGCCTGGAGCGACGCGCCCAACAAGGCGAACATCGACATCAGCATCATCGACCTCGACGGCAAGCTGACGAAGCTTCAGCAAAAGCTCTGGGATCGCTGGGGCAAGAAGGACAAGGGCCCGTGGATGATGGTCCGCTCGCAATCCAACAACGCGTCCGACATTCCTGCCTTCAGTGGACCGTGCACCGAAGCCAACCTGAACACGAACCTCGATTCGCCGATGCGGCAAGCGATCCTCGCGCATCTGACGCGCGGCGCCTCGGTCGTCTATGTCATTCTCCTGAGCGGTGACGAGGATCACGACCGCGAGGTCTTCGACATGGCGACGAAAGAACTGCGATTCCTCGAAAAGAAAATCAAGCTGCCGGAGCAAAGCAAGGACGGCCCGCAACTCAAGCTGCCGTTGCCGCTGAAGGTCTCGCTGCCGCTTCTGGTGCTCAATCGCAATGATCCCGCCGAGGCCGCCTTCGTGCAGCAGTTGCTGGCAACCGAGGACGACCTGGACAAGAAGAAGGGGCCGATCCTATTCCCGATCTTTGGCCGCGGGCGCTCGCTCGGCTCGCTGTATGAAGACAACCTGACGCCGAAGATGGTGTCGGCTGCGACGGAGTTTCTGTGCAAGGAATGCTCGTGCCAGGTGAAGGACTTGAACCCGGGGGTCGATCTGCTGATGGTCGCTCACTGGAATGCCCACTTCGACGCGATGTTCGACGGCAAAGAGCCGGTGCCGATGCTGAAGCTGATGCCGACCAAGCTTCCGTATCCTGATGTGAAGCCCGCGCCGACGCCGAAGGACAAGGAGATCCCACCGGCTGCCACGGACACGCAAAAGGAAGCCAAGAACGACACGCCGAGTCCGTCGCAAAATGAACCGGCGCCGGTGGTCAGCGCCTCGTGCGAGCCGCCCTGTTGGTGCCCAGCTTCGAATCCGCGCATGTTGCTTTGGATCGCGACCGGTCTTGCGGGCGGACTGGTAATCGGGACCGGCAGTTGGCTCGCGTTCTCGTTGCGAAAATAATCTGTCGCCGTTTAGCCGCGGGTCGTAGACCCGCGGCTAAACGAAGGATCCTTTCATGCTCTCCCGCTTCTCCCCCGCGCTGGTCTTCTTCGCCGGCTCCGTCGCCCTGCTCGCCGCCTTGATTGGCACGCTTTACTGGACGCGCGACCCCGGCCCGGCCGCCTCGACCGATGTGCCGCTCGAAGTCTACTGCGCCGAGGCCATGCGATTGCCGTTGAAAGCGATCGCAGAAGAGTACGAGGCGGAAACCAAGCAACACGTTGTGCTGACTTACGGCGCCTCCCAGTCCATCCTGACGCAAATGGAGCTGGCGAAGAAAGGCGACCTCTTCCTGCCCGCCGACGACAGCTACATTCGGCAGGCCAAGAAGAAAAACATGCTCGACGACGTGATGAACGTGGCCAGCATGAACGCCGTCGTCATCGTGTCGCCGAAATGCCCGACCGAAATCAAGACGTGGGACGACTTCCTCGCCCAGGGGAGCAAGATCGGCCTGGCCAATCCCGAAGCCACCGCCATCGGCAAAATCACTCAGGAGCAACTGCAGGGCATCGGCCTATGGGAGGGGCTGGAGAAGCGCAAACCAAGCTACCTCGGCACCGTCAATGAGGTCGGCAACAGCGTCGCCAACGTCGGCTCCAGTTACGTCGGCATCGTCTGGGACGCCGTCGCCCAGCCGCTCCAGGTCAAAAAGCCCGACATGAAAATCGTCAAGCTGAAAGAGCTGGAGAACGTCAAGGCGCGCGTGCAGATCGCCGTGACGAAAAGCTCCAACCAGCCGGCCAATGCCCGACGCTTCGTGGACTTCCTGCGCCACAAGGACAAGGGGGGCGTGCACCTGAAAAAGCACGGCTACACGAACATCGAGACAGCCGAGGCCACCGATAAACGCCACGAGCTGGTCGTCTACGCCGGCTCCATGCTGCGGCCCGCGCTCGAAGAATCGCTCGACGCGTTCGAGAAACGCGAGAACGTCAGGATCCTACGCAACTACAACGGCTGCGGCATTCTCGTCAGCCAGATGAAGGCGGGTGCCGAGCCCGACCTCTACTTCGCCTGCGACACCAGCTTCATGATGCAGGTGAAGGACCAGTTCGAGCCCTCGGCCAACGTCTCCACCAATCAACTGATGATCGTCGTGAAAAAAGGCAACCCGAAACAAGTCCTCAAGCTCGAAGATCTCGGCAAGAAGGACCTGCAAGTCGGCGTCGGCCACGAGCACCAGTGTGCTCTCGGAGCGCTGACGAAAGAGACCTTCATCCGCAGCAAGGTGTACGATCAGGTCATCAAGAACGTCCGCGTGCAATCGCCGGCCGGTGATCTGCTGGTGAACCAGATGCGCGTCGGCTCCCTCGACGTGGTAGTGGCGTATCGCAGCAATCTGCTGGACAAGGAGGGCAAGCCCTATCCGGAGCTGGAGGGTATCCCGATCAATGGCATTCCGTGCGCGACGCCGTCGCAGCCGATCGCGGTGGCGAAGGGCAGCGCCCATCCCGATTTGAGCCGACGCTTGATGGAGTTCTTGCAAAAAGAGGAATCACGGCAGCGGTTCGAAAAGCTGGGGTTCGGCTGGGACGTGAAGGAAATCGAGAAATAAATCCAGCGGCCTTGCGTTGTGGCACGGTCTCCTGACCGTGCCACAACGCATTCTCGCCAGTGCGGGAGACCTTCGGTCGGGCTGGTGGCACGGTCAGGAGACCGTGCCACAACATCAAGCGAGGTACATTTTGAAGCCGCGCCTGCCTGCGGATTGGGTATTTTACCTCTGCCTGTCGATTCTCGGCGGGTCGTATGTGGTGCTAATCGTCGCCATGATCGCGGCCGATCTGTTCTTCACGACGCCGGACCATCTGCTCGACGCACTCAACAAGCCGCAGATACGTTACGCCATCAAGCTGAGCCTGATCTCGTGCACCATCACGACGATCCTGTCGCTCTGGGTCGGCGTGCCGATGGGATACCTCCTGGCCCGGACGAACTTCTGGGGCAAGACGTCCATCGACACGGTGCTGGATATTCCGATCGTGCTGCCGCCCCTGGTGATCGGCCTCAGTCTCTTGATTCTCTTTCAAACGTGGCCGGGGCAGTTCTTCGAGAAGAATATCTTCGGCGTGACCTTTCAGATACCAAGCGTGATCCTGGCGCAGTTTTCGGTCTCGGCGGCGTTCGCGGTACGCACGATGAGGGTGACCTTCGAGCAGATTTCTCCGCGCACCGAGCAGGTGGCGATGACGCTGGGCTGCACGCGGGCCCAGGCCTTCTGGCGGGTCGCCTTGCCGGCGGCGCGACGCGGCTTGCTGACGGCGGCGACACTCTCCTGGGCGCGGGCGCTGGGTGAATTTGGCCCGATTTTGATATTCTCCGGCGCCACGCACATGCGCACCGAAGTGCTGTCCACCACGGTGTGGCTCGAGTTCTCGATCGGCAACCTCGAAGCCGGCATCGCGGTTTCGCTCTTGATGATCGCCGCGGCCGTCGTGGTGCTCATCTTGACGCGCACCCTGGGATTGCGCGGCACGGGGCTGGTGTAGGAGGAACTAACCACAGAGACACAGAGGCACAGAGAGGAGTCTGGGTGAGAAAACAGGGGGCGCCTCCCGATCCACTTCGATTTCGAATCGCTTGCCGGTGAGCGGATTCACTCACTCCAATCTCTTCTCTGTGCCTCTGTGTCTCTGTGGTTAGATTCGTATCGTATCGCCATGATCGACGTCGATCACCTCTGCTTGCAACAAGGCGACTTTCGCCTCGACGATCTGTCGTTGCACGTTCCCAAGGGCAAGTACGCCTTACTCATGGGCACCACCGGCTGCGGCAAGACGACGGTGCTCGAAGCCATCGCGGGCTTGCGGACCTTTGCGTCCGGCCGGATTCAGTTGAATGAGCACGATGCGACGTATCTGTCGCCTGCCGAGCGCAACATCGGCTATGTGCCGCAAGACGGCGCCCTGTTTCAAACGATGACGGTGCGCGACAACCTCGGCTTCGCCTTGAGCATTCGTGGCCAACCCGCAGCGGCGATCAAGGAAAGAGTTGAACAGTTGGCCGAGTGGCTGCACATCGCGCGTCTGTTGGAACGCAGGGCGGTTGGCCTGTCGGGAGGGGAGACGCAGCGGATTGCGCTGGGCCGGGCGCTCGCCAATCATCCGCCGGTGCTCTTGATGGACGAGCCGTTAAGCTCGCTCGATGAGGAGACGCGTGATCGTATGATCGAGCTCTTGAAGGAGTTGCCGCGGCGTGAAAAGGTCACGGTTCTGCACGTCACCCACAGCCGGCATGAGGCCGACCAACTCGGCGATTTTATTTTTCGTTTGCGGGATGGGCGTGTGGAGGTTATCAAGGCGGATGGGATCGCAAGTCAGAACATCACCGAATTGCGTTCGTGATCGAGGAGTTCAACATGCGTAGAGTTGTCGCTGTGTGCTGCATCGTCGTCTTTGCGTTTCTAATCGGCAGTTGCCGGGAGACGCCGGACGACGGCAAGAAGCCGAAGAAGAACACCAAGGGGACGATCGGCGTCTCCGTCCTGACGATGACCAACCCGTTCTTCAAGGAGATCGCCGACGTCTTGACGGCGGACATGAACAAGGCGGGCTACGATGTCGTCGCGGTCTCCGGCGATCTCGATGTGGCCAAGCAGCAAAAGCAGGTGCAGGATTTCCTCGTGCAGAAGGTGTCGGCCATCGTGTTGTGCCCGTGTGATTCCAAGGCTATCGGCCCGGTCATCCGAGAGGCGAACAAGCAAGGCGTGCCCGTCTTCACTGCCGACATCGCCTGCCTCGATCCGGACGCCAAGGTCGTCACCCACGTGGCGACGGACAACTACGAGGGCGGCAAGCAGGCGGGCGAGGCGATGATCGAAGCCCTCGGCGACAACGGCGGCAAGATTCTCGTCCTCGATTTCCAGAAGGTCGACTCGTGCATCCTGCGCATCAAGGGGTTCGACGAGGTCCTCAAAAAACACAACGATGGCCGCGCGACCGGCAAGATCAAGGTCGTCAAACGGCTCCCCTGCGACGGCGAAAAGGACAAGGGCTATCGCGCCACGCAAGACACGCTCCAGTCGGACCCTGACATCGTCGGCATCTTCGCCATCAACGATCCCGGCGCCCTGGGCGCCCGCGCCGCCCTCGAACGCGCCAACAAGACCGCCCAGATCAAGATCATCGGCTTCGACGGGCAGCCCGAAGGCAAGCAGGCCATCCTCGAAGGCAAGATTTACGCCGACCCGATCCAGTTCCCCGACAAGATCGCCCAGGAGACCGCCCGCGCCATCCTGCGCCACTTCCAGGGCAACCCGCTCGGCAGCGAGATCCTGATCCCGACGAGCCTCTATCGCAAGGCCGACGCCGAGAAGGATGCCAGCCTGAAGAAATGAAGCCGCGGCCACGCAACGGACGTCGCCAAAGCTCTCTTCGTCGTGGTACGATCAACCGGGAGTCGGGTTGCTCGTTCTTTTCGCCACGAGGATCTCCCATGGCCGCCACGACCTTTGCGACGAACACCACGATCGACATTTACCAGGGGATGAACATGCCGCCGGCCGCGCCTGATGTGGCCGGGGTACATGTGAGTCTGCGCGCGGCGTATGCGCCTGGCCTCGAGGCATCCGAAGGCGCCAGCGCGGCGCGGTGGACGCACGTTGTCGAATTGGCCCTCGGCGTGGATATCCGCGATGCCGGCGGCGGCGGCCCCGGCGGGTCGAGCGTCTACGTGCCCGACCAGAACGGCACGAAATTCAACGTGGTATGAGTCGAGAGAGTGGGCCGCAGCTCGGCCAGCGATCACAAGCGTGCGTATCTCTTGCGAACCGCACCGACGTGGCCGACGGATGAGGTGTGACGAGGAAATGAACCACGGGGGGGGCACGAGGAACACGGGGGAGAATTGCGTTGATCAATCTCGCATTTTCCCCCGTGTTCCTCGTGCCACCCCGTGGTACAAATTTCGCGGCTCAATTGGTTCAGCGCCTGGTCGCCCGTGTCACCCTTGTGTTGCTGGAGTGCTGGTAGGACCAGACGTGGACGCCGGCGCGGTTCACCTCGACGGCGCCGATGTTCGGGTCCATCGAGGTGATCAGCGTGTTGCCGTTGGAGAGACGCGTCGCCGCGATGGGGGAAGGGATGGACGTTTCCCAGATGACCTTGCCCTGGCTGTCGTATTCGAGGACCTTGCCCTCCTGATTTTGCGGCACGAGGACTCGGCCATTGGGGAGCATGTGAATGCGGCCGCCGTAGAGGCGCAGGCCGATGTTGACGGGGAAGCTGTGCAGCTCTTTGCCGTTCTTGTCGTAGCGGACGATGCGTGCGTCGGCTCTGAGGCAGACGATCTCGTCGTTGGGGAGCTTCATGGCCTTGAGGATCTTGCGGTCGCCGAGGCCGTTGCCCCCCAGGTTGATCTGCATCGTCTCGTTGCCGTTCTTGTCGAATTCGAGGAACTGGTGATCGGTGGAGACGAAGGTGTTGCCGTTGGCGAGCCGCTGGGCGACGAGCGGGGCGACGACGCCTTTCTGCCAGACGACGTCGCCGCGCAGGTTGCGCTCGCTGATGCGGTTGGCGTGATGCTCGGCAACGAGCACGCGGTCCTCGCCCAGGAGCTGAGCGTCGAGCGGGAAGACGACGGTCTTGATCTCCCAGCGCGGCTGGTTGTCGGCGCCGAGTTCAAGGATGGTGTTCTGATCGAGCAAGACGACCAACGTGCGGCCCAGCAGCCTGGGCGTTTCCTCGAGTTTGGCGAGATCGACCTTGTCGCCTTGCGCCTTCCACCAGGCGTGCCAGGCGTCCTTGCATTTGGCACGCGTTTCCTTGTCATTGCCCATCGAGACTGTGGGGGCCGTGGACGTGGCCGCGAGGTTCAAGAGGAAGTCCTCGGCCTGCCAGGCGATGCTGATCGGCAAGTCGGCGAGGGTGTCGATCAAGGTGGGAATGGCGTCGCGCTGCTGGGCAAAGGCCAGGGCGCGGGCGGTGCGGAAACGCACCAGCGGATCGGGATCGGTCAGGGCCGTGCGAATTGCGTCCTTGTGGCCCGCGTAGGCCGCGCGAGCCAGCACCTCGGCGGCGGTTGCCCGGCGCAGTGCGGAGCGGTCGGTCAGGGCCGACACCAGGGCCGCGTTTGCCTTGCCGTCCTTCAAGGTATTTTTCGCGAGGGCAAAGCGCAGTTCGTCGAGCAAGGCGTCATTGTCGGCGAAGGGCAGATATCCGATCAACGCTTCGACAAGGCCGGCCGATTTCTTGTCGGCAGCGACGCGGATGACAGCGCCGACGACTTCGGCGCCGACGTCCCGTTCGTAGATCGACAGGATCGAGCGGTCGATGCGGCGCAGTAGTTCCAAGTCAAAGGACGCCACGCTGCCCCCCTTTACCAAGGGGGGGAGGGAGTATGTGCGCAACACATCCACGGAGCTGATGCCGCGGGCGATCAGCTCTTGCATGGCCAGCTCGCGCGTGCGGTAGTTGGCGTGACCGAGCCGGCGGACCATTTGCTCGACCTCGGAGCGTTCGCTTTCAGGGAGAATGCGTTTTTTGAGGAAGTCGACAAGGGCTGGGCCATCGGTCGCGATATTGGCGCGGCGGAGAAGGGTATCGTCGTGGGAATCGATCTTGGGTTCAGGCTTTTTCTCATCGTCCTTCTTGACGTCGATCTTGGGCGGGTCCTTGGGCCCACCGCTGTCGGCGGCGAGCATTGCCGCCAGGGCCAGGAAAGCTGCCAGCGAGAGAATCTTCAGGAAACGCATAAGCACGATCCTCGTACCTCAGGAGTCAGGAGTCAGGGATCAGGGATCAGGGATCAAGGATCAGGAATCAGGAGTCAGCGTTCAGAACAAAACGATCACATTTTGGTCAACTGACCCCTGACTCCTGACTCCTGACTCCTGATTTCACCGCCGGCGCGCTCGGAACGGCCGGCCATCCACGTGGTAGCTCCACACTTCCTTGCCGGCGCGGTCGATCTCGACGATACGGTTGTTGAGGCTGCACGTCACCAGGGTGTTGCCGTTGGACAAGCGGCTCACCGAGGTCGGGTTGTTGATGGTGGCGGTCCAGTGCTTGTTGCCATCCCAATCGAATTCGGCGACGCACTGCTGGTTGTAAAGCGGCACCAGGATTCGGCCGCCCGGCAGGACGTCGATGTTGCCTCCCAGCGTATAGACCGCGCCGCCGAGCTGGAAGGCCTTGAGCTCGCGGCCTTGTGGATCGATCAGCGAGCAGCGGCCGCCGGAAGTTACCATGGCGATCTGGCCGTTGCGCAGGCGCTGGGCGGCCATGATGCTGGGTTGCTGCGGACTGTGGCTGAAGACCTCGACGCCGTCGCGATCGACAATCACCAGCCGTTGCCGACTGACGATGAAGGTGCGTCCATCCGGCAAACGCTGGCAGCCGATCGGCAAATTGACGGCGACTTGCCAAAGGATGTTGCCCTTGAAATCACGCTCGGTGACCCGGCGATCGAGATACTCGGCAACGAGAAGACGATTGGGCCCGAGGATTTGCACGTCGATCGGATAACGGCCGGCGTTGAACTCCCAGCGCACGGTCCGATCGGGGGCGCGGCCGTCTACTTCGAAGACCTTGCTATTGGCGGCCGCCTTGGCGCCGATGCCCATGGTGGTGATGATCGTGAAGCCGAGGTCGGTGCGGGCAAGCTGCTTGGCGAGATCGAGGCTGGCCTGGTTGTCGGTATACCATTTATCCCAGGCGGCGCAAAACGCGGCGGCCTTGTGCTTGCCTGGGTAAAAAATGCTCGGCGATTTCTCGCCGCCGGCGCGGTAGAGCAACTCCAGAGCGAACTCCGCGCAATCGGCCGGCACGTCGGTCAACGAGCGAATCAGGATCGGCAGCCCGGACTTGTCGTTCATTTCGACCAGCGTCATGGCGAGCTGGTGGCGGACGAGGGGGTTCTCGTCCTTAAGCAGCGGCGAGATCTTGTCCCTGGCGGTCAGCCCATTCGAACGCAGCATCGCCTCGGCAGCGGCTGCACGGCGCGAGGGACTTGGATCCTTGAGCGTATCGGGGAGGATCGTAGCCGGCGCTTTCTCGGCTTTCGCCAGCGTGTTGAGCGCCCGCTGCACTTCCTGGCGCACGGATTCGTTGATCGCATAGGGAACGAAGTCGATCAAGGTGGTTAACCCGTTCGGCGGCTTGTCACGCTGGAGCAACCGGGCCGCGGCGGTCACGGCGGCGTAATCCTTCTCCGCGGGGAAATGGAACGCGACCTCGCGCAGGCGGCGCACTGTCTCCAGGTCGTGTTTGCCCTCGGCCAGCAGATTCTCCAACAGCGGCCGGACGACCGGGCCCATCGCCCGCAGCTCGGCACTCGCCTTGACGCGATCGACGTACGGCGAGGATTGCAGCCGGGCGACGTATTTATTGACCTGGGTGATCGTATCGGGCTTGGGCGTGCGATCGCGGAAGATTTGCAAGAGGTCCGGGCCCTTGGTCGGCAGGCGTTGCTCGCGCAGGACGGTTTCGTCGGCGGCGTATTCGTCCGTCTGCGCATAGGCGGCGGGCGCAATGACCAGGATGAATGCGATCAGCCACCAACGCATGGGTGGGGGTCCTCTCTTCGTTTAGCGCCCGCGTCGAACGATCAGCCGTCTGATGTTTGGGCGCGGGCGCTAAACGAAAACCGGTTAACGGCGCCTCGCGACGAAAACGATGCCGTCGGTCTGGAAGTTCCACACCTGCTGGGCGCCGTTGAATTCGTAGACCTGGCGCTGTTGGTAGCTGGTCACCAGATTGTTGCCATTGGGCAAGCGGACGACGGAGTTGGGCTGTGCGATGACGATCGGGTTGCCGACCTGGCCGCCGTCCTGGTTGTACTCGGTGACGCGCCCCTGGCCGAATTGCGCCACCAGGACGTGGCCGTTGGGCAGAACGTCTATGCTGCCGAAGATGATCTGCGGCGCGATGACGTTGAACTGCTTGGAGACTTTCTGATTGCGTGGATCCATGCGGATGTATTGGCCTACGTTGGTGATAAATGCGACTTCGCCGTTGGGGAGCTTTCTGGCGCGTTGCATGTCCTGGTTGGGTCGCTGGTAGCTCCAGACTTCGTTCTTGTTGCGATCGACCTCGATGAGCCGGCCCTGCATGGCGACGAAGGTGTTGCCGTTAGAAAGGCGCTGCACGGAGAACGGGTTGCCGCCGCATTGGTAATCCCACTTGATCTCGCCCTTGATGGTATCGCGTTCGGTGACGCGCCCGCCCTGATACTCGGCGACGACGACGCGGTTGCCGCCGACATACTGAGCATCGACGGGATAGCCAACCGGGATGCTGATCTTCCAGCGAAGGTTCTTATCCTTGTCGAGTTCGAAGATCTCGCCGACGTTGCCGCCGCCGCCGGCACCGATGCGGTTATTGTGCTGCACGATCATGGTGTAGCCGAGATAGATGTTTTCCTGCGAGAGCCTGGCCATGTCGATGTTGGCGGCATTGGTGGCGTACCATTTGCTCCAGGCGTCGCGGTAGGTCTTGCGTGCGGCGGCGTCGTTGCCGAGCGAGCCGATGGGGGCCTTGTCGCCGGCGAGCCGCAGGAGTGCTTCCTCGATGGGCCAAAGCTGGTTGGGGGTCATGTCGGCCAGGAGGTCGATCATGACGGGCACGATGTCCTTGTCCTTGTGCGTGAGCATGGCCATGCAGATGCGGTAGCGGACGCTGACGTCGGTGTCCTTGAGCAGTTTCTTGACGTTGGGCAATTCCTCCTTGACGCCGGCCCGCGCGAGCGCCTCGCCGGCGGCGCCTCGCTTGACGGCCACCTGATCGTCAAGCGACTTCAGGATCACTGGCTCAATCTTGCCATTGACGACGGCGACCGCGCCCAGAGTTTTGCAGATTTCGTCCACGACCATCGGATCGCTGGAGAATGGTAGGAACGCCATCAGGCCGTCGGCGGCGCCTTGCGGCTTCAGCTTGGCGATGCAGCGGGCGGCGGCGGATTGCAGGATCGGCTCGGCCTTGGTATCGATACGTTGTTTGAGGTCGGCGAGGCGTTTGCGGACTTCAAGGTCGGGATCGTTTTCCCCTTGCTTGATGCCGGCCATGGCGCTGGCGCCCATACCGACGAGCGTGGTGAACGCTTTTTCGCGCGTATCGAAATCCTCGTCGCCGAGCTGCTTGACCAGGACGGCGATCGCTTTCGGATCGGGCGCCTTGAGCGTGCGCTGGCGGAAATATTCAATCAGGTCCGGTCCATCGCCTTTCAAGCCGGCTTCGCGGACGGTTTTCAGGTCGTCCTTGAAGGAGTCCGGCTCCGTCAGCTTCTCGATGGTCGGCGGATCTTTCTTGTCCTTGTCCTTCGGATCCTTGCCCGGCTGAGGCTGCGTCAACCCAAGGCCGACGAACAGGCCGAACACCATCAACACCGCCAACGTCAATTTGCATCGCATGATGTAAATCCTCTGCAAACATTCAAGGTGCCGTATGGTCTTACTCTATCAACCTTTTAGACGAAGAAAAAGCCGGATTCGTTCAATGACCTTTGTTGTGGCACGGTCTCCCGACCGTGCCACCGGCGTGACCAAAGGCCTCCCGAAATGCAGGAGACCTGCGGTCGGGGAGGGTGGCACGGTCAGGAGACCGTGCCACAACGTATGCATCATCACCCAACCAACGAATCGAACACGCGCACGTTCTTCCAATTGGCCTTGTTTTCGGCGATAAACTGATCGTGCAGCGGGGCCGTCTGGTAGGCGTCATGGTCGGCCTTGGTTTGAAATACTACGTGCAGCGCGACGTCGAAATCGAGATCGTTCACGGGCCGGTGTAACTCGGTTGCCCGTGTCCCGCATGCAAAGAACACGGTGCCGGGATGCTGGGCGAGGTATTTCTTGCAGGCTTCGACGAGCTTCGTCTTGGCGGCGGCGGACGAATCGTTGAGCGAAAAGAATACGTTGTGCGCGAGCATGGCGGTTTTTCCTTGGGGCTTCGCCACCATACCATATTCGCGCACGATCCTCTATTCTTTTCTTAGATCGCCCAAGCCAAAGAACCACGGATCACACGGATGGCACGGATGAGAAATTCGGGTGGAGTCACTCTGGCGTAGACAGTCACACCTTCGATATTTTTTCTCTCCCTATCCGTGTTATCAGTGTGATCCGTGGTTCATGGTTTTGGGCGCTCATAATGGTATTGAGCGAACGACTGTCGGTTTCATAACGGGGTCCCAACGAATCGTCGGGTGACGAATTTGAAGTGCCTGCACGCAGCATCTGAGGTAGCGGGATTTGCAAAGACCGGCGGGTTGGCCGACGTCGTCGGCTCGCTGCCGCTGGCTCTGCAGTCGCGCGGCATCGAGTGCGCCGTCGTCATGCCACTCTATCGCGCGTGCCGGGCGGCGAAGATCACGCCGACGGAACACCGCTTTCGCGTGCCGATCGGCGGCCGCCTCGTCGAAGGCCGGCTCTGGCGCGGCAAGCTGCCGGGATCCGAGGTGCCGGTCTATCTCATCGAGCAAGCCGACTACTTCGAGCGTGATGACGACGCGACCGACCGCGGCATCTATCAGTTCACCGACGCCAAGGGACAGAAGGCCGATTACGCCGACAACTGCGCCCGTTTCGGCTTCTTCTCACGCGGCATTCTCGAGGTGATGCGCCTCGTCAACTACTGGCCCGATGTCCTGCATCTGCACGACTGGCAGACCGCTCTGGCCGGGGCCTACCTGCGCGAAATCTACCAGCACTATGCCAAGCCTGACCTGCGCGGAAACTACGGGCGCATCCGTACGTTCTTCACGATCCACAACCTGGCCTACCAGGGCATTTTTTGGCATCTCGATCTGCCGATGCTCGGCTTCCCGTGGAGGCTGTTCACGCTCGACAAACTCGAATTCTATGGCAAGCTCAACTGCATGAAGGCGGGACTGGTCTATGCCGATCGCCTCACGACCGTCAGTCCAACCTATGCCCGCGAAATCCAGACGACGCTCCTGGGCTGCGGCCTGCACGGCGTACTGATGCAGCGGGCCGAACGGCTGCATGGCATCGTCAACGGCATCGACGAGCACGTCTGGAATCCGGCCGTCGATCTGCTGATCGAAGCCAAGTTCGATGCGACCACGCTGGACAAGGGAAAATCGCTCTGCAAGGCGGCGCTGCAGCGGGCATTCAAGCTGGCGCAAAACCCGCGTACGCCGCTCCTGGGGATGGTGTCGAGGCTCGCCGTGCAAAAGGGCCTGGATCTCATCGAGAAAGTTGTGCCCGATGCCTTGCGCCAGGGGGCCCAGTTCGTCGTCCTCGGCGATGGCGACAAAGTCCATCGCGACATGCTCCTGAAGTTGCAAAAAGACTTCCCGAGTCAGGTCGGTTTGTCACTCGGGCAAAGCGAGGCGATCTCGCACCAGATCGAGGCCGGCGCCGATATCTTTCTGATGCCGAGCCGCTACGAGCCGTGCGGGCTGAACCAGCTCTACAGCTTGAAGTACGGCACGATCCCGGTCGTCCATGCCACGGGCGGGTTGGCCGACACCGTCGTCGACGCGACACCGCAGAACGTGGCGATGAAGCGAGCCACCGGCTTCGCATTCATGCCGTTCACGCCGACGGCCTTCGCCGACGCGCTCAACCGTTGCTTGACGATGTTTCGCGATGAGCCGGCGCGCTGGCGACAATTGCAACAGACCGGCATGCTGCAGGACTACTCCTGGCAGCGCAGCGCCGCGGAGTACGAACGGCTGTATCGGCTGGCGCTGAACGAGTTTGTATGATAACCCGGCCGTCTTCTCCCCTCTCCCTCCGGGAGAGGGGCCGGGGGTGAGGGTCCGGGGCAAATGGATTCCCGCCAGGAAAGTGAGAGTCTATTTGGAAAGCTCATCAACGGGAGAGCGAGGCTCCTGCCGAGCCGTTTGGACATCGAGATTTCCGAGGGTTCACGGCTCGGCAGGAGCCTCGCCCTCCCGAAATGGGGCCTCTCCGGATAGAGTCTGAGTTACCAGGAGGCCCAGCACCCTCACCCCCTACCCCTCTCCCGGAGGGAGAGGGGAGGAACCCCGCATCATGTCCGATGTCGCATTGGCGTTCTACTGGCACCAGCACCAGCCCTATTATCCCGACGATCTCACCGGCGAAAACCCGATGCCCTGGGTGCGCCTCCATGGCGTCAAGGACTACTACGGCATGGCGCTGCACCTCGCCGAAGTGCAGGAGATGCGCTGCACCATCAACCTCGTCCCCAGCCTGCTCGTACAACTCGCTGCCTACACCGACAAGAACGCCAGCGACCAGTTCCTCGACATCGCCCGCATCCCCGCCAAGGATCTGAGCCAGAACGACGCCGTCTTCCTGCTCGACCACTACTTCATGGCCAACCCGGAGAAGATGATCAAGCCGTGGCCGCGATTCTGGGAACTGTTCCAGCAACGCGCCTCCGGCAAGAACTCGGCCAAGGAAGCTCTGCGGCGATTTCACGAACGCGAGTTGCGCGACCTGCAAACGCTCTACAACCTGGCCTGGATTCATCCGCTGGTGTTCGAGCAAGACACGGAGCTGGCGCAACTGCGTGCGAAGGGCCGCCACTACAGCGAAGACGACAAGAAGCACGTGCTCGACAAGCATCGGGAGATTCTCAAGCGTATCGTGCCCTTGCACAAGAAGCTAGTCGAGAGCGGCCAAATCGAGTTGACGACGACGCCGTTCTATCACCCGATCCTGCCGCTCTTGCTCGACAAGAAGCTGGCGCGTGAGGCAATGCCCGATGTCAAACTGCCGCGCTACTCGGGCGGATACCCGGAGGACGCGGAGCTTCACCTGCGGCGCGCCATTGAACATCACGCCGCCCTGTTCGGGGCCCCGCCGCGCGGTTTGTGGCCCGCGGAAGGGAGCGTGTGCCAGCCGATGATTCCGCTCCTCGCGAAACACGGCATCCGCTGGATTGCGACCGACGAAGGCATCCTGAGCCAATCGACGCAAGGATTCGTGAGCCGCGACCACCAGGGGCACCTGCGCAATCCCAGTCACCTGTATCGCCCTTATCGGGTGCGCGAGGGCGAACACGAGCTGTCGATCGTCTTTCGAGATCACGCCCTGAGCGACATGGTCGGCTTTCACTATCAGCGTTCCAACGGCCCCGACGCGGCCCACGACTTCGTCAAGCACCTGCACAACATCCGCCAGGCGATCCCCGCCGATGAGCCGGTGCTGGTCAGCGTGATTCTCGACGGCGAGAACTGCTGGGAACACTATCCCGACGGCGCAGTGCCGTTCCTGCGCACGCTCTATCAAACCTGCGTGCGCGACAAGCAGATCCGCCCCGTCAAGCTCGGCGAATACCTGGAGTCAAACCCGCCGCGCGATACGCTGCCGCACCTCTTCGCGGGAAGCTGGATCCATCACAACTACGCCATCTGGATCGGCCATGATGAGGACAACACGGCGTGGGATGTGTTGCACAAAACACGCGAACATCTGGTAAAGAGGAGTCAGGAGTCAGGAGTCAGGAGTCTGCGCACGGCGGACGGGTTGGTGACTCCTGACCCCTGTCCCCTGACTCCTCTGCAAAGGGCGTGGGAGGAACTCTACATCGCCGAGGGGAGCGACTGGTTCTGGTGGTATGGTGACGATCATTCGAGCGCGCAGGATGCGATGTTCGACTATCTGTTCCGCAAGCACTTGCAGAATGTATACGTGCTGCTCGGTGACGTGCCTCCCGCGGAGTTGAATCGGCCGATCAAGAAGCGCAGCCAGCGGCTGGCCCACACCTTGCCGCTCTTGTTCCTCGACGTCAAGGTCGATGGGCGCGAGACGTTTTTTGAGTGGACCAACGCCGGCCGTTATCATTGCACCAGCGAGCGTGGCGCCATGGGCTCGAACACGCCTGGATCGTTCAGCGACGTCTACTTCGGCTTCAATCACAAGGATTTCTTGATCCGCATCGACTTCGACCAGCCGGCGAAAGCCGCGTTGCCGAACTTTGAGATTCTGCGGATCGCGTTCGAGGAGCCCGGCGATTGCGAACTGCGTGTCTTTCATCCCGGCAAGCCGATGCAGAGCTGGAAGTGGTACGCCAAGGGCGAACCGATCGACGCCGCGGCCGGCAAGATCGAGATCGGCATCGACCGCATCGCAGAATGCGTGATTCCATTCGAGTTGATCGGCGCGGAGGTGAATCAGCCGGTGCAGTTTTACGTCGAGCTGCTGGAGAACCAGCAGAGCCGGGACCGGGCGCCGCGGTCCGGAAACATTGCGTTCACGCGCCCGCGCGTGGAGTTCGATCAGGTGATGTGGGATGTGTAACAGGTGAGTATTCGTTTAGCGCCCGCACCGAAGCGCAAGACCGCTCTGCGCTTCAGCGCGGGCGCTAAACGAAGACACGGAGATTGAGATGCCGGAACTGCGCAAAGACCCGATCGTCGGCCGCTGGGTGATCATCGCTCCGGACCGTGCCAAGCGGCCGATCACGATCAAGAACGAGCCGTCGCCGGCCGGCAGCGACTTCTGCCCTTTTTGTGAAGGCGGCGAGGAGCATACGTCCAGCGAGATCCTTGCTTACCGCGACCGCAACACCAAGCCGAACGAGAAGGGCTGGCGCGTCCGCGTCGTCCCCAATCGCTTTCCAGCCTTGCAGGTCGAAGGCGCACTCGACAAGTGCGGCGAAGGCATCTACGACAAGATGAACGGCATCGGCGCCCATGAAGTCATCATCGAGTGCCCCTTTCACGAAGTGTCGATGGCCAACCTCAGCGAGGAATACGTCCGCGAGATTCTCTGGGTCTATCGCGATCGGCTCGTCGATCTGAAGAAGGATCGCCGCCTCGTCTACGGCATGATCTTCAAGAACGTCGGCATGGCCGCGGGCGCCTCACTGGAGCATTCGCACTCGCAGCTCATCGTCACGCCGATCGTGCCGGTCAACGTCTGGGAAGAGATGAACGGCTCGCAGGAATTCTTCAACTATCGCGGCCGCTGTATCTACTGCGACATGATTCATCAGGAGCATGCGGCGGAAAAACGCATCGTCCTCGACACGCCGAACTTCGTCGTCTTCGCGCCGTTCGCGAGCCGATTCCCGTTCGAGACATGGATCGTGCCGAAGAACCACAACAGTCACTACGAGAACATCCAGAAGAACGAGTTGGACGAGATGGGTACTGTGCTGAAGACCGTGCTGATGAAGCTGGAGATCGCCCTCGATAAGCCGTCGTACAATTACATCATCCACACGTCGCCGTTCGATTCGCAAGCGGTGCCGCACTACCATTGGCACATGGAGATCATGCCGCGCATGACGCGCATCGCCGGCTTCGAGTGGGGCACCGGGTTCTACATCAATTCGGTCCCGCCCGAGCAAGCGGCGGCGTATCTGCGCGAGGTCGAGGTGGATGTTTCCGGCGGGAGAAAGTGACCCGTGTTTTCTTCGTTTAGCGCCCGCATGGCGCCACGCGGGCGCTAAACGAAGAGTAGGATTTGCTCATGCGTGTAGGCATCTTCGGCGGCACCTTCGATCCGGTGCACCTGGGCCATCTGATCCTGGCGGAGCAATGCCGCGAGCAGGCGAAGCTGGACCAGATTCTGTTCATCCCTGCCGCGCTGCCGCCGCACAAGCAGCAGCAGCCGCTCACGTCGTTCGCGCATCGTGCCGAGATGTTGACGCTGGCGATCTCCGGGCATTCCGCTTTTCGAGTTGATGAGCTGGAAAAGGAACGCGCCGGCCCTAGCTACACGGTCCACACGCTGACGCAGTTGCACGAACAATTGCCCGGCGACGAATTCTGCTTCATCCTCGGCTCCGACAGCGTGCACGACCTGCCGATCTGGTATCAGCCGCAGCGCATCCTCGAACTGGCGACGCTTTTGGTGGTGGCCCGTGCGGATTGGCCGGTGTTCTCAGTGCAGGAGTTGAAAGCCAAGTTGCAGTTGAACGAGGATTTTCCGTTGCGGTATCAGATTGTCGAGGCGCCGCTGATTACGATCGCGAGTCGCGCTATTCGTCG
The DNA here is from genome assembly GCA_009692065.1 of Gemmataceae bacterium. GTDB lineage: Bacteria > Planctomycetota > Planctomycetia > Gemmatales > Gemmataceae > SIAQ01. Next base: position 17,501 of record SHZY01000035.1, on the reverse strand, counting down.
GCGGATCGGTGAAGGCCGCAGCGTGCGCTACATGATCCCTCGCGCGGTGGAGGCGTACATCGAAGACAAGGGGTTGTATCGCGAAACGATCCGAACCTGAAGCGTAAGCGAAGTGGAACCCCTCTTCGCTCACGCTTCAGGCTCGAACGTATTTTGCCGATTTACCGTGGAAAAACCGACGGCACCGGCACGATCTCGATGATCCGCTGCTTCGGCACCTCGCACTCGTCCCTGGAGACAGGCATTACCGGGAACGGCAACGAGATTGGGGATGGCTGCATTACGCCGAAACTGCTGGTCGTGATCGAGCGAGCCGTCTCGATCGTGTAGCTGCCGTCTTTCATGTTGACAATCACGCGCTCGGCATTGACGCGCACCGGCTGGGCGTGCTTCTTGACCAAGAGGAGCACGCTGCCTTCGAGGATCACTGTGTCGCTGCGATGCGTGATCTTTTGGCAATGCGCTTCAAGGTCCGGCGTTTCGAACCGGGGCAGGGCCGGAATCAGGACCTGCGCAATCAAGCCGGCCGGCGGACCCTTCGGCGTGGTCGCCTGCTGCACCAATTGTGCAAGGCCACAGCTCGGTGTGGGCGTCGGCAGCGATTGCACCGGCACCACGATCACCCGCTTCATCGACGGCACCCATTCGAAGGTCCCTTGCACCGGCTTCGCCTTGCACGCTTCGCAGCAAGCGCAGGCCTTTGCGCAGCAACAGGGAGCGGGAGTTTTCACGACCTGGATCGTCTGCGTCTGCACAGGAACCGGGTTGTAGAACTGAATGAGGTCTTTGATTCCTGAGTATGAGTCCCCCCCAGGGCCCCAATAGAGCGTCATTCCGTTGCTCTGGTGGCACACGCGTGGCGGCGTTTGGATCGCTTTCATGAACGGCGTAGTTGGTTCCCCGGCGCAGCATCCCGTCGCGGGTTCTTGCGGCAGGAAAGCCGGTGAAATGTAGATGCGGAAAATTCGGCCTACTTGGTGTCCTGCGCTGCAACCCGCCGCCGGGCATATCCCGCACGCGGGTTCCGCTTTGGCTTGGCTGCCACACATCGCACGCACGCGCTGGAATGCCGCGACACTGTGCTGGACGGCCTGGGTGAACCAGCAGCATTGGGGTTCGGCTGCGACGGGCACCTGGAGATTAGTCACCGGGTATGGAAATGGGAAGTATCGCTCAAGCACGACACCCTGCGCGGAGGGTTGCGTTGCTACGGCCCGGATCGCCTCAGGCGACACGGCTGAGGGGGATTGGGCGCTGGCGAAAGTCGCCGAGGCGAGGACCGCGGTCAGGATTTGCAGGACGCGGGATGGTTTCATATTTCTCCTCCAAAGAATTGCCGTGCGGGGTCAGACGTGGAGGGAGATAACAAATCGATTTCGGCGTGTCAGCGCCAAATGTGGTGGACGCCCAGGGGTGAGGTACTCCGAACCCCTGGGATTCGGAGTACCTCATCCCAGGGCTTGCACGGCTACCGCTCATACTTCAATAACAACACATATTCCATCAGCCACATCAACGTCTCCAAACAGCGATCGTGCTGGTCGTGCGCCGGGTCGAACTCGGAGATGGCGAAGCCCACGAGCTTTTCGCTGCCGATGGCGTCCAAGACCTTCAGGAGAAATGACGGCGCCAGTCCAAACGGGCGTGGCTGCGAAGTCGCGGGGAAATAGGCGGGATCGAAGACGTCGCAGTCCAGATCGACAAACACCTGCTCCGCCTCGGCACACATCTCACGCAGTTTACCGAGGACGCCGGCTTCATTCAACACCAGCTCGGCTACGGAATAATTCGCATGGTAGTACTTCTGAATTAACTCTGGTCGCAGCAACAATTCGCGCTGGCCAAGGTTGACGATGCGGGGCAACTGTTCCGCGTGCAAGAGAAAGTTGCCGTGCGACAGTTCCGTCGTGCAATCGCTGAGGTTGTAGATATCGAGGTGCGCATCGAGCTGAACGACCAGCGTCTCGGGCGAAAGTTCGTCGTAAAGCGGGAGCGCGCCGAGGTGGTTGCCGGTGATCCAGAAGAGGAAGTCGTTTTGCCGAAGGACTTGGCGAATGCGCGCGCGTGCCTGGCCGCGCCAATCCTGGTAGTCGGCCAGCGTCTCGAAGGAGTATTCCTCGAAGCGCACCTTGTTGGCGTAAGCGCGGGCGCGGGTGGCGATGCGTTCGCGTTTGTTGTCGGCGAGCATTTCCTGAAACGCGTCGGCGAGCAGCTCGACTCCCACTTTGGTGCCGGTGCTGCCGAAAAGGTCGAACGGGAAGAAGATCGCACGCGTGTTCATCGGATTTGATTTCCAGTCCCCAAAATCGGCACATTCGCTATCCCACGCTTATCCGCCCGCCTTATCGCAGTCTGCCTGGGTTTCCACTGGTCCGCACGGCCGCGGGTTTGTGTATCATACAAAAGGAATGCCGTCACGGACGTCCTCTCCCCGTTCTATAAGGAAAAACCATGGACGCCACCATGCGTGCGATCAAGGATTATTACGTCGCCAGCAATGCCGTGGTGACCGGCAACGTTGTCCTGGGTCCCGGGGCCAACCTCTGGTTCTCGACGGTCGTGCGCGGCGATCTCGCGGTGATCACGTTCGAGCCACGCGTCAATATTCAGGATGGCTGCATCGTTCACACCGATACCGATGCGCCGATGACCATCGGCGAAGGCGTCGTCGTCGGGCACGGCGCGATCCTGCATGGCACCCGCATTGGCCGCGATTCGCTGATCGGCATGGGAGCGAGGCTGCTGTCGGGCTGCGAGATCGGCGAGGAATGCCTGATTGCCGCAGGCTCGCTAATCACCGAAGGCCGGCGCATCCCGCCGCGCTCGGTGGTGATGGGCGTCCCTGGCAAAGTGCTGCGTGCGATCACCGCGGAGGAACTCGAACGGACGCGAACCATCTGCGCTCATTATCTGGAAATGGCCCAGCGTCACGTCCGCGGTGCGTATCCGCCGCCGTGGACGCGCTGACCTGCTACGCCGCAAGCGGCTTGATCCGAGTCCCCGCATGAACGTGACCGAGGATCCACGATTGGCCAAGACGACGAGCGCGGTCGAGAACAACCTCAACTCGCCGATGGACCGGCGCACCGATGTCGAGGTGAAGCAGTCGCGCATCGCCGGCCTCTTGCAAGAAGCCGGCTGCGACGCGCTCCTGGTCCTGGCGCAGGACAACTTCGCCTGGCTCACGGGCGGCGGGACCGCTCGCGGCATTCTCGATCCGGACAGCATGCCGGCTCTCTTCTACACCGCCGACGCCCGCTGGCTGGTATGCGGCAGTGCCGATTCGCAACGGCTATTCGACGAGGAGATCGACGGGCTGGGCTTTCAGCTCAAGGAATGGCCCTGCCATCTGCAGCGTACGCAGCTTCTTGCCGACTTGTGCCAGGGGCGTAATGTTGCCGCGGATGTGCCGATCGGCGCGTGCAAAGCCATTGGCCCGCGCATGCAATTGCTGCGGCGCACGCTGACTGACTATGAACTCGCGTGTTACCGCTTGCTCGGGCAAGCGATGAGTCATGCGCTGGAAGCGACGGGGCGGACGCTCTCGGTCGGCGAGACGGAACGCGAGATCGCCGGGCAGCTCAGCCACCGCCTCTTGCATCACGGCGTGCAGCCGTTGATGATTGCGGTGACGGCGGATGGCCGCGGGCGCGCCTATCGGCAGGCCTCGTACACCTCAACGCCGATCACGAAGAATTGCGTGATGACGGTGGCGGCGCGCAAGTACGGCCTGTGCGCCCGCGCGAGCCGGGCCATCTCGTTCGGCCAGCCCGACGCCAACTTTCGCCGGGATCATGACTGCGCGTGCAAGATCAGCGCGACCTACATCGCCGGCAGCTGGCCTGATTCGGTGCCTCGCCAAATCCTGCTCACGGGCCAACGCATCTATCAACTGACCGGGGTCGAGCACGAGTTTTACCTGGCGCCGCAGGGGCACCTCACTGGGCACGCTCCCGTGGAGTTGAATCTATCCCTGCAGGACGAGAGCCTGTTGCAAGCGAAATGGGCGATCACCTGGTACGTGGCGGTGGGCGGCGCCGTCAGTTGCGACACGTTTCTCATTTCCGAAGAGGGCCCGCGCGCCATCACCGCGGCCGAGAACTGGCCGCTCAAACGCATCCGCATCCAGGGAGCGGAGTTCGTCAGGCCGGATGTGCTGATTCGTTGAAAAAATGAGCCCGAAGCGCAAGTTTTGAAGTTGGGAATTTTGGAGCACCGAAGGTGCGGCAACAAATCAGCCCAGGGCAACGCCCTGGGAAACAGGGCCTACGAAAGGTATCGCCCTGAAAGGGCACAACCGAGCGAGTTCGCTAAAGGTTGTCATGCCCTTTCAGAGCGTTGAGGTGCGAGCCATTGCAAAACCCAGGGCGTTGCCCTGGGCTGATATGTTTCGGCCCCTTCGGGGCAAGAAATGCGCAACTTCAGAAAGCGCAAGCAAGGGGCTCCCCCCCTTGTTTGCGCTGCGGGCTCGTGACAACGCCTACTGTCCGCGTGACGGTGGCAGCACCGGCGCCGCACTTCCGGTGACGCCGACGACGGTGGCGCGAGGTTCGGTCATGTCGATGACGACGGGCTGGCGTGAGATATCCTGGGACATATTGCCGGCTCGGTCCGCCGCCTCGATCTTGAAGAAGAACTGTCCGCCGGCGTCGCGCGGGAAGGTCCAGCGATGGACGCCGTCGTTCTTGACGCCGCGGGCGATGACCTGCCAGGCGCCGTCGGGGCTGGTGCGATAGAACAGGGAAACCGGGTCGGCCCCAAAGTTGTTGTCGGTGGCATTCCAGCGCAACTCGACATGCCCGCTGGAGGCGATCACCTCGGCGGAGCGCAGTTGCACGAAGGGGGCGGTGGTATCGACTTCGAGGGTGCAGTGCGGCGCGTCGCCGCGCACGGGCGCCTTGCCGCCGAACCCGTTGCCGTTGGTCACCACGATGCGGATGCCGTACACGCCGTCGCCGGGCAGGTTGACGTCGGCTGGGCTGCGTTTGTCGGCGGCTTCGGAGAGGCGATGCCAGGTTTGGCCCTTGTCGCGAGTCATGTAGATTTCGACCTTACCCAGTCCGCTCGGTCCGACCTGGTCGATGCGGAAATCGATGGCGGCCCGGGTCGTGTTGATCAACTGATGCGGAGCCGAACCTGGCTGGGCCGTTTCCGGCGGCAAGGCAGGCGTTTTCACAGGCGGCGGCGCCACGTTGCTCGGCGGAGTGCCGGCATTGCTGGACGAGCCCGGATTGAGCGGCGGCGGCGGAGCAACGAAGTCAACCACCTTGCTCGGAGTGTCCGTTTTCGGCGGCGGCGGCGGCGGATCAAAGCGAGGCGGCGGCAGCGAGCCTATCCCACGCGGATCCGTATTGCCACCCGTCTGCGCGACTTCCGCGCGCCCCTTGGGCACCGGCGGGATCAGGGCCGAGCTGATCATTTCTCGCACGTTCACTTCCTTCGTGCTGACATTCTTCGCCAGATCCATCACGCTGACGACCACTGGAAAACGCATGAGCGTTTCACCCTTCAGGCGGAACGTCCCCGGTTGATTCGGCACCAGTTCGAGCGGAATATCGCCGCCGTCGGTTCGGCACACGGCTTTCAGCGTGGCGTGATCGGGGTTTGCGTCCTGCACGGTGCAGCGCAGGCACATGTCGTTTTCCGGGCTCGTCCACGATTGCACCTGAATCACCGGCGCGACCGTATCCACGATCACGCGCTGGCCAGGCGCTTCGAGGTTCACATCGGGCGGATCCATGCACCCCTCGCGGTCCACAATCACCAGCGTGAACCAGTATTCCCCGTCGCGGGGCACCTTGCAGGTGAACTTCGTCTGCGTTGCGCTGCCGCGATCGTGCAACTGCCACGGCGTAGACGGCGTGCGCATGTAAAGTCGAAATTCTTGCAACTTCAAGCGCTCGGCCGCATCCATCTTGATCGGTAGATCGAAGGTTTGGCTTTTGGTGAAGTGCCTGGACGATTGGCTGGCGGCGGCATCAGTCGCCTGGGCGATGGCGATACTCGCCGACCCCGTCAGTGCCGCGCCGAGAATAGCCGCATGAATGCTTTGCATGGTCCAGCGACGCAGAAGGTTTGCCCACTTCATGCCCGTTACTCCCCTTTGTAAGAGTCAAGCCGACGGACCATCATTACCCCGGATGGCCGTCCGGCTGAAGTACTGCTCTGATTACCCCGAAAGAGGGGAGGCTTGTAAAAAAAGGTCCGTATCCTGTCAAGGCCAATTTGCCGCTTGCGGCTTCGCGTTCGCGTGTCGCCTGGCGAGCGCGAAGCCGCGAAAACCACTTACCAACCGTGTCGTACACCCGGTGATGTCTCAGAATCTATCCGGAAAGGCCGTTTTTCTGGAAGGCGAGGCTCCTGCCGAGCCGTGAAGCCGTGGAAAATTCAACGTCCCAGCGGCTCGGCAGGAGCCTCGCCCTCCCATCCACGTGCTTCCCGGATAGACTCTGAGCGTCATTAACGAGCCGGCAAGCGTAAGCGACGGAGAAGCCTGGCAAAAAACCCGTCGCTAACGCTTTCGGCTCGTCAGCACGGCGCATTCAAACTCAATTAACCGAGCGCAATACAATTCGCCGCAGATCCATCACGGCGGGGCCGGGCTTCGTGAGGGCGCGGACCGTCAGGAATGCGGGGCCGGCATTCAGTTTCAGCGTGCCGGCCGCGCGTGGAACAAACCGCTGGAAGTGGCCCGTCTCCTCGATCTTGAGCTTCAGCGCTTGGCCGTTGACGGCGATTTCGATCTCGGCGCCGCCGCTGCCTTTGCCGCACGCTTGCAATATCTCGACTTCAAACACGCCGGAGTTGGGCACCTCGAAGGTCCACTGCGCGAAGTCGTCCTTGTTGACCCAGAAGCCGAGCGTGTCCTTGTGCGGCGGGCTTTCGTAGCGGAGCTTTTCCCCTGTCACCTTGGCGTCGCGCGCGTGCAGGATCACCGCGCCGGCGCCTGGCTCGGCCTTCTTCTTGGCATTGGGCAGGACGGCGTTCATCCGGGCACGCCACGGTGCGAGGTGCGGCGCCATCGTCGCGGCCTTGTCTTCGAGAGTGAGGCGCGACGAATCGAAATCGTAGTACAGCGCACGCCCGAGCTTGCCGTTGAACTTCGGGTTGGCGCGCATCTCCTGCGCACCAACCTCGCGGCGCCACTTTTCGAGCTTGCCGCGCAGGTCGGCGACGCGGCCGGGTTCCTTGGCCGCGAGGTCGGTGGTCTCGCCGAGATCCTTGGCGAGATCGTACAACTCGCAGGCGCCGTTCTCGTAGTGTTCGATCAGCTTCCACGAGCCCGCACGGATCGCACCCGCCGGTCGGCCACCCTGGTTGGTGTAATGCGGCTGATGCCAGTAAAGAGAGCGAGGCGGCGGATCGCTGCCCTTCAAGAATAGATCGGCCAGGTTGACGCCGTCGAAGGCGTCCGTCGATTTCACGCCGGCGATCGCAAGAAGCGTCGGCGTCCAGTCGGTGCTGATGACCGGCACGTCGGTTTCCTGCCCACCCTTGATGCGGCCGGCCCAGCAGACGATCAGCGGAATGCGTAGCCCGCCCTCGTAGAGAAAACCCTTGCCGGCGCGAAACGGGCGATTGTAAGTGGCCGGCGTCAGGGCCGACTCCAGGACGTGCAGCCCGCCATTGTCGGACGTGAAGATGATGATCGTATTCTCGGCCAGTCCGAGTGCTTCGAGCTTCGCAACCACGCGGCCCACGCAATCGTCCAGCGTCTCGATCATCGCGGCGTAGACGGGGTTGAACGCGTCCTTGTTCTTCTCGATCAATTCCTTCTTGGCGGCGAGCTGGACATGCGGGTTGTTGTGGGCGAGGTAGAGGAAAAACGGCCGCGCCTTGTTGTCCTCGATGAATTTCTCGGCCCGCAGCGTCAGGTCGTATTCCCCCTTGCCGCCTTCGGTCGCCGACGGCTCGGTGAGGGCCTTGCCTGGATGATAGAGATCGAACCCGCGATCGGTCGGCAGCGCACCCTTGCCGCCGAGGTGCCATTTACCGATGCACGCGGAGATGTAGCCGGCGCGGCGCAGGAACTCGGCGATGGTCGGCGCGTCGCCGGGCAACTGCTGCGCGATGTCGGGATGCAGGAGGAGTTGCCCCACCGTGTCGGGTCGGCCGGGCAGGAACGTCGTCAGCTTGAGGCGAGCGGGCGATCTGCCGGTCATGATGGCCGCCCGCGTCGGCGAGCAAACCGATGCCGCGCTGTAGGCGGAGGTGAAGCGCAGCCCCTTCTTGGCAAGCTTGTCGAGGTTCGGCGTGTGGTGATCCTTGCGGCCATGGCAGCCGAGATCGTTGACGCCGAGATCGTCGGCGACGATGAAGACGATGTTGGGCTTGCGCGGCGGGGTCTGTGCGGGCAGCGCGGCAGGAAACCCCGCGGCGAGGATGAGCACGACAAATAATGTACGTATCATTGGTGGCTGAAAGGGATGGGGGTAGGGTGGGTCGAGCGCAGCGAGGCCCACCGGTGCTTGAAGGTTCGGTGGGCCTCGCTGCGCTCGACCCACTTTACGGGGTGCGTTGAATCACTCAGAAGTTCCGCCACGGGCCGGGCCGCTGGGCGCCGGCTAGCCGGCGACCGCGATGAGGATGATAACGCCATAGAAGCCGCAGCAACCCAGGACGCCGACGATGGTAAGGATCGTGGAGATCATGCCCAGGATGCGGCCCGCCTGTGTCAAGCCTTCGCCCTCGGGGTCCATCCGGCCCGCCCGAATCTCGGCTAGGTCGCCGTTGCCCATGACCCAGGCGAGGATCCCGAAGACAAAAATCCCGGTGATCATCGAGATCAAACCGAACGCGAGGATCATGCCGCCGCGGTGGGGCATGTAACTGCCGCGACTGGCCGCGGAGGAGCGCCGGCGTCTGCGGCGGGGGCGATCGTCGTCGTCGTCATCCTCATCATCGTCATCGCGCTTGCGTTTTTTCTTGCGGATGTCGGGGTCATCTTCTTCGCTGTCACGCCTTTTTCCGGTGGCGCTGCTGGTTTTCTTCTCCCATTCGGGCGTGCTTGACGGCGGCGGCACGGGGGCGGACGCGGTCGTGCCGGTGCTGATTTTCTCCACTTCCACCACCGCGGCCGTGAAGGTGTGCTTGCACTCGGGGCACTGCACCTTCTTGCCCATGAGATCTTCAGGGACCTGTAGATGTTTCTTGCATTCGGGGCAAGTGATCAATTGCGCCATGGCAAGGTTCCGAGGAAGTACGATATTGCCGCTTGCGGCTTAGCGCTCGCGCGCCGCCTTACGTGCGCTAAGCCGCAAGCGGCAACACGATCAGCGGCCGCTCAGGATGCCGAGGCCGCACAAGAGGCAGAACGGAACGAAGACTACCAGCGACACAATCGTGCCGATGATGCCGAGGATTCGGCCCGCCTGCACCAGTCCTTCGCCGCTGGGATCCATTTCGCCGGCGCGGATGCGGGCCATGTCGCTATTGCCCATGAGCCACGCGATGGGAGCGCAAATCGGCATCGTGATCAGTACCACCCACGCGACGATTCCCAGGGCGAAGATGGCGCCGCCGCGATGGGGGACGCCGGCGTGCCGGATCGGCCTCATTCGCTCGAAGTCGTCGTCGTAGTCATCGTCGTCGTCATCCTCGTAACGGCGCCGGCGGGGCGAGTCGTTCTTGGCGGTCGATTCGATCGGCACGGGCACCGGCGGCTGTGATTGCACCGCCTGCGGATGCACTTGTGCCACGAACTGATGCCCGCACTCCGGGCATTGCACCTTTTGTCCGATGAAGGACTCCGGCACTTGCAGCTTGCGCTGGCATTCCGTGCATGTAATGATTTCCGCCATGGGGATTGCCGCCCGCAGGTGGGGCAGACACTCTTGTCTCACGCACAGGCCGAATACCCTACACGCTTGTCAATCAATTCGAAACACCCAACGCACGTGCAAGCCATCAGCTTTTTACGAATTTAGCCAAAAACTCCAAGGAACACAAACAGCTTCGCGGAGAAATTCGATTCCGCGAAGTTGCGCCTCCCGCTGTTGAAGGTAATTCGGCGGATATGCCGCGGTATTTGGCGTGCGATCAATCATTCTGTTTTGGGGTGATTAGCGACTATCAGCCGCGTTTGAAGCCGAGCTTGCCGAGAATTGCCGAGATCATGTCGTCGTCCCCTTCTTCCTCGCGGTCAAGGCGTTTGCGCGCCCGCCAGCGATCGAAGAAGAACTGGAACGCGAAGCCGAACAGCGCCCCACCGCCGCATAGCACCGTGAGCAGGGTGGCATTCTCGTCGCTCCAGGCGACGGCGTCGAGCCACTCGCGGTAGTGCAGCAGGGCGAGTGTGCCGTAGGCGAGCAGCGCAGCGCCGAGCACGCTCGTCAGGACCATGAAGAACCAGCGGAAGAGCAGCAGGCACACCAAGCCGCTCACAAGAAAGCCGATGACGTGCTGCTGAAAGCTGGGAAAAGCAAACAGTACCAAATAGACGCCCGCCAGACCGCCGGCAGTAAACGTGATGACGCGAACCAGAGCCAGCGCCAGCACGCCGGCGGCAATCGCCAGCAGCACCGCGACGAGGATCGGCTGCGCCTGCCAGGAGGTCGCTTCGAGAAGTCCGAAGATCCCCGCCGTCACCGTCGCTGCCAGGACGATCCAGAAGCGATGGCTCCACCAGCCCAAAAGCCAAAGCAACAGGCCGATGGGCAGGAGTGCGACGATCAGCCCCAGCGACAGTCCGCACACATCCACCAGGATATCGGTCGCGATGAAAACCATACTGTGGCGGCATAGTTTTTTCGCCGCGGCGTGTCAATCGCATTGTGACCCAACACGACCCGCTCCCTGACGGTCGCGGCTCGTCAAACAACCCGGCAAAAGAGGGCCTTCAGGTAACGCCCTTCGGGAACGTGTACGAGGAAGGGATGATCTCCCCCCGCCCCCGCGATTTTCAAGATTTGCAGCGTTCGCCCCGTTTGCCAGGCCGCCCGCCGCAGCGTCTCCAGGTACATCTCCTCGCTGACCAGCCCGGTGCATGAACAGGTCAGGAATATCCCCCCCGGCGCGACCGCTTGCAACGCCAGCTTGTTCATGTCGAAGTACTTCTTGAGCGCGAAGTCAATCTCCTCCCGATCGCGTGTCTGCTTCGACGGATCGAGAATAACCACATCGAAGCGTTGTGGCGAGGTCTCGGACCGTGTCCCAACGGTGTCGCGCAGCCAGCTGAAGAGATCCCCCTGCACGAAGCGAATCTTCGCCTGATTGAGGTTCGCGTTCTGCTTCGCCAGCGCGATCGCCTGCTCATCGAGATCGACGCCGACGACGTCCTCCGCCTGCCCCAGCGTCTTCGCATAGACGGCAAACCCGCCGGTGTTGCAGCACAGATCGAGCACGCGCTTGCCGGCGCAGAAGCTCGCCAGAGTCTTGCGATTGTCGCGCTGATCGGTGAAGAAGCCGGTCTTGTGCTTGGTCCCCGCCGCGACGCGAAAACGGACGCCGTGCTCGGTGATCACGCCAGGGGACGGCGGTTCGGGAGCATGGCAATCGAACGATTCCTGCTTCTGCACATGCTCCTCGGCAAACCAGTAGAATTGGCTGTCCTGGAACTGTTTGGCCAAAATGTCGTGAAAAGTCTGGCGAAAGCGGAACATCCCGGCGGAAAAGTACTCGATGACGATGGTCGAGCCAAAGCGATCCACCACCAGCCCGCTTAGCCCATCTCCCTCGGAATGCACCAACCGATACGCATTCGTCACTTCATCCAGTTTCAACCAATTCCGCCGCAGCTCCACGGCATGGCTGATGCGCCGCGCGAAAAAATCGGCGTCGATGGCCTCATCTTTGTCGGCCGTCAATAGCCGCAAGGTGATGCGGGAATGCCAGTTATAGAAACCTCTGCCGACCCATTGATTATCGCGATCGACAATGTTAACCACGCTGCCGCCGGGCAGACGCTCGGCCGGCTTTTCGACCATCTTCTGGAAAATCCAGGGGTGGGAAGAGCGTCGCACAATTTTGAGTTTGACTTGTGGGAGGTCCGACGCGATCATGGAGGTGAGGTACTCCGAAACCCTGGGATTCGGAGTACCTCATCCCCGGGCTTCAAAAATTCATAAGATAATGGGAGTCAGCCAATCGATCGACCCCTTGAATTCGTCTTACAGAATAAACGGTTGTTTCCAAGTTCACAAGGAGTCTCTCATGCGTAAGTGGTCTCTCTCCCTCGCGTTGGCCGGCCTTTTTGCTGCTGCCAACGGTGCGTCGGCTCAGGTGATCGAAATCCAGGTCGAGCAGGCGGTTCCGGTCCAGGCCGGCAAAGCGATCAAGGTTCAAGTTCAGGCGGTCCAGGGCATCCAGGTCCAGGCTGACCGCGCCATCGGCGGCGCCCTGGCCCCAGCGGTGTACCAGCCGAATCGGCTCAGCCAGGCTGACGCCATCCTCGTTGGCCGCGTTGTCGCCATTGAGCCGATGGACGTTGAAGCGACTCAAGGCCCCGGCCAGGCGAAGATCAAGTATCGCGTTGCGGTCGTTCAGGTCACCGAAAACATCTTCGGCCTGAAGAAAGACACCCAGACTGTCCGCATCGGCTTCATCGCCCAGGCGAACAATGGCCCCGCAATCGGCGGCGGCGGCGTGCAGATCCTGCCCGCCATCCAGCCTGGCCAGGTGCAGATTCAGCCGTTCCCCGGCCGTCGGCCTTTCCCAGGCAACTTCCAGATCCAGCTCCAGGTCGGCCAGGACGGCATGTTCACCCTCAACAAGCATCATCAGGAAAATTTCTACCTGTCCCCCGCCGGCAATAACTACTTGCCACGCGAGAATAACCCGAACTTCGACAACGAACTCAAGAACGCCAAGCAGCTCGCCAAGGTGATGGCCAACCCGGCCGCCTCGCTCAAGGCCGAATCCAAAGATGATCGCTACGCAGCCGCGGCCCTTCTGATCAACAAGTATCGCCAGCCGAGCAATCCGACCGGACAGCCGATGAAGGAACAGCCCATCGACGCCGACGAAGCCAAGCTGATCCTCAAGGCCCTTGCCGAAGGCGACTGGACTCCGGGCCGCTTCAACGCCAGGATTCCGAACCCGTACGAGTTGTTCAATCAGCTCGGCATCAACCAGACTCACGGCTACAACCCGGTCAACGTTCGCACCCAGCAAGACATCGCCACCGCGATGCAGAAGTGGCTGGACGAGAACAACGGCAAGTTCAAGATGACCAAGCTGGTGGTGGACCCGAACGCCAAGCAGGGCGTGGTTCAGCCAGGCGGCGATCCGAAGCCGGGCGTCGTCCAACCGGGCGTAATTATCCGTCCGGGCATCCGTCCGCTGCCGCCCGTTCGCATCCAACCGGTGCCGCCGGCCCAGGACCGGCCGGCCAACCCCGCGAAGAAAGAAGACAAGTAAAAATGTGCCAAGCCCTGGGATGAGGTACGCCGAATCCCAGCGGTTCTGACCAAACGAAGACCCAGGGACAGCCGTCCCTGGGTCTTTTGCATTAGTTCGGCAGAAATGCCACGCGCTTCGGCGCCTTGCCGACCGCGGCTTTGCCGACGGACTTCATTTGGCCCTCACGCGAAACATCGACAAACTGCAGTGAGTTGTCGCCGAGGTTGCTGAGCATGACGCGGGCCGTGTCCCCTTTGGCGACGAGGATCGGCTCGATGCAACACGGCCTGGACACGTCCGCGAGCCGATGCAGCAACTTGCCGTTCCCCATGTCGAAGGCGTCGAGGAACGAGCGCCCCTCGTTGGCGGCCAGGACGATGTTGCCGTGCACGGCCTGCACGCCGTGGTAGGTGACCTCTTGCGGTTGCGCATTGTCCTTCGGAGGCGTCAACTCAATCATGCGGCTGACCTTGCCGGTCTTAAGATCGGCTTCGAAGAATCCGTTGACCCAGTGGGAGCCGCAGAAGATCTTGGATTCGTCCGGCGTGAAGGTGAGGCTGCGCGGATTGACCGTCAATGGATAGAACTTGATTAGTTTGCGTGCGGCGAGATCGACGACGGCCACCCCGGTCGCCTTTTTGCACGTGACATAGACGTATTTGCCCAGTGGTCCGTAACGGACGACGTGGGGCGCGCTCAGGTCCTTGATGCGGAAGGACTCCTTCATCGTTTTGATGTCGATGCCGACGATGTCATCGCTGAAGAAATTGGCCACGACGATGTCCTTGCCGTCGTTGGTCAGGACGATGTGGTCGTTGAACATCTTGCCGATCGGAGTCTTTCCCTTCAGCTTGAAATCGGGGAGCGAGTAGAACTTGACGCATTCTTCATCCTCGACGCCGACGGCCACGGTCTTGCCATCCTGGCTGACGGCAATTCCGTAAGGTCTCGGGCCCACCTTGTAGCGATGGACTTCCTTCATCTTGTCGAGATCGACCAGGGAGACGGTCCCTTCCCCCGTGTTCACGACGAACACGTGACGCGGGGAGGCGCCTTGCGCACAGGCCTGATTGGGGTACGAGCGGGTCGAGCAAATCCCGACGATCACAATGACGCCGAGCGTGGCGAGGATGCGAGTCATTGCGGTATCTCCTTGGAACGGGATTACTGCTTGGCCGAAACGCGAATTTCGATGGCGTCGAAGTACGTCTGCGCATCCGCCTTGGTCCACAGGCCGATCTTGCCGGCCTCCTTGAAAGTGTCGTCTTTCTCATCGAGGTGCAGCTTGCCGTTCAGATAGCACTGGATGCGGCTCCCCTTGTGGACGACGCGGATAGTGTGCCATTTACCGTCAGCCACGGCGATGTCGGCCGAGGCCAGCTGGATGCGTTTGCCGGCGACAAACTTGTAGAGCCGAAAGTTATCCTCCAAGGGATTCATGCGGACGACGTAGTAATTGTCGGCATCCTGATAACGCCAGACGGGGCCGCCCCCCTGGTCCTTTTTGCCCGCGAATGCCTTGAACGAGACCGATAGATCAAGATCGGTGAAGCGTGCCTTGTCGGCCACGCACAGATTATAGAGCGAGTTGGGCCCCGCCGCCGTTTGCGCCAGCACCTTCGGGCCTTTCGGCGCCGTCTTATCCTCGGCGACCTTCCAAACGCTCCCCTCGCCTTTCCCCGTTTTCGTCGCGGTCCACCCGGGTGGCAGTTTGCCGACGGCCGCGTCCTCGAAATCCCAGCGCGTGGCCGGCTTGCCATCGCCCGCGGCGCCGTTGAACAACGTCAGCATGAGACACAATGTATTCATGGACTGTCCTCAAGAAAGAAGAGGTTTGTAGGATCGATCTTATTCGTTTGGGATTGCGTTGCAAAGAACTTCCCGATCTTGCCGATTGCGGCTTAGCGCTCGCAAGGCGACACGCGAGCGCTAAGCCGCAAGCGGAAGTCACGACTGGCTAATATCCTTCCGCGAAGTCTCTGCCAGTCCGAGCACGCACGTCAGCGAAATCAGCGAATTGAAAACGATGTAGGCGGCCAACGGCCAGTAATGATCCGGAAACAATTCGACCAGGGATACCGCGATCAACGGCGCCACGCCACCAGCCAACGGGACCGCCAACTGGTAACCGATCGACGCGCCGCTGCAGCGCAGCCTGGTGCCGAAGAGCTCCGGAATCAACGACGCCTGCACGCTGTAAAGCAGCGCATGACCTCCCGCCAGGCCGAGCACGGTCGCCAGAATGATCAGCGTGGGATCGCGCGTGTCCAGAAAAAAGTAGTACGGCAACGCGAACACAATCAGGAACACGCAACCTGCCAGATAAGCGTGACGCCGCGACCAGCGATCCGACAGCCAGCCAAAGAACGGGATGGTGGCGAACTCCACCACCGCGGCGATACTGACCGCCCGAAGGATCAGCCCGTCCTGCACCTTCAGAACATCTTTGCCATAAGTGACCGCGTAAGCCGTGAACAGATAGAAACTCGCGTTCTCGGTGATCCGGGTGCCGGCAATCAAGAGCAACTCGCGCCAGTGGCCCTTGATGGTTTCGCTCACGGGCGCCTCGGCGATCTCGTTATTCGCCTTGAGAGCAGCAAATAGGGGTGTTTCCAGAATCCGCATGCGGATGAGCAGGCCGACCGCGATCAACAGCCCGCTCAAGTAGAACGGCACGCGCCAGCCCCACGCGAGGAAGTCCGCCGCGGACAAGTACTGCTGGCACACCGCCATCACGAGGGTGGAGGACAAAAGCCCAAGCGGCACTCCCGCCTGCGGCCAGCTGGCGTAGAAGCCTCGCTTGCCGGTGTGGCTATATTCCAACGCCATCAGCACGGCCCCGCCCCACTCGCCGCCGACGCCGAGGCCTTGCAGAAAACGCAGCGCCGTCAACAGGATCGGCGCCAGCACGCCGATGTCCGCATACGTCGGCAGAAACCCGATTGCCAGGGTGCTGATGCCCATCAAGAGCAGCGTGCTCACCAGGGCCGACTTGCGCCCGACGCGGTCGCCCATGTAGCCGAAGATTACGCCCCCAATCGGCCGCGCCAGAAAGCCAACCGTGGAGGTGCTGAAGGAAAGGATCGTTCCCCAGAAGGGGTCGAGATCCGGGAAATAGAGCTTTGGAAAGACCAGCGCCGCCGCCGTGATATAAAGAAAAAAGTCGTACCACTCAATCGTGGTGCCGATTGTGCTGGCGACGACGGCTTCGATCAGCATGCGGCGTGGGACGGGTTGTTGCATCGACTCCTCGCGCAAAAGACAACCACGGGGGGGGAACGGGGAGCACGGGGGAGGACAGAGACTAAGAAACGGACGGAGAAATAACTTCCCGATTCGGGCTACGGCACTTTTGTAGGGTGGGTCGAGCGTAGCGAGACCCACCACGCCGTTGCCGGTACCGGTGGGTCTCGCTGCGCTCGACCCACCCTACAGCCCGACAAGTTATTGTTCCGAACGTTGTTTATTCTATGCCTTCCCCCGTGCTCCCCGTTCCCCCCCCGTGGTTCATGGTCCGGTCTGCAGTTGCTTGGTCATGTCCAGGAGAGCGGCAAGCATCTTGTCCGACGCTTGCACTTCCAGGCGGTTCGTGCCAAGCCAGGTTTCGTAGCCGCCCAGCTCATGCTGCCTCGGCGAAGGTAAATAGCCGTAGTAGCCATGGTTCAGAGAAATGAGCCACGCTGGCCGAATCGGGCTGCGTTTCTTGAACTCCAGGCCGATCTCGCAAAAAATCTCGCACGGCATGCTCGCCAGCGCGACGTCGCCGATGCGGAACGCTTGCAGCGGCATCTTCAACTTGTCGGGATGCTGGGCCATGCGCAGCGTTCGCTCAGCATAGATGACCGACAGGTCGGCCTTGCCGGCAACCTTCGGGCCGTCGGCAATTCTCTTCTTGGCCCATTCAAGCAACTCCGGCGATGGCTTGCGTACGCAGACCGGCAATTCCTGGTAGCGTGCGGCCAGCCTGACGTGATCGCGATACTTGATCGCGGCCAGGGCGGTGTGGACCTTTTGGGAGACGTCGGTCGCCACATACTTCATCTGGGCGTACGCCTCCTGCTTGGGTCGGGGCTTCTGGAAGTTGATGTTGTTGATGTCGCCACTGGTGCCGTTCGCCATCAGGGCGACAAACGCCGGCGTCTGCCGATCGGCCTTCAACCATT
>SHZY01000185.1 GCA_009692065.1 Gemmataceae bacterium | reverse complement strand
TCCCTCGTTGATCCCGAAGGGGCGTGGCTGCTTGCCGCCAGACAGCGTCATTGAACAATGCCATTCAGGCGAGATTTTCACCGACTAACAAGCCGACAGCCCGTTCTCTGCTTGTTTTCGAGCGCGGCCGAGTTTTTTGACCATACGGCGAGTCAAGTTCCGCAGAATTCGATCCTTGCGCAAGAAATGGTATCGCTCTGCACGGTCAATCGTCAAATGACGCATGACCAATAATGAGCAAGAACGCCCCGCGCGTTGTGCGCGCAGGGCGTAGCGAGCGGACTGTGGAGTGTGGCACCAATCCGACGCAGCTTCTTTACTTCTTCTTGGGAAGGATAAGAATCCGCTCCGCCTTGCCGTCGATATGGGAAACGGCGACGTTCAGTTCCTTTTGAAGATCGGCGAAAGTGGCGGCGACCGGCGGGTCCTTCTTCTTTTCGCCGGCCTTCTCGATCTTCGTATCCTTCGTCACTTCAATCTTGTGCTCCTTGGCCTCGGCAATCACGACATCCTTCTTCTTCTTCTCCGGCGTCTTGACGGTGATCGTGCCGGTGTCCTTGGAATCCTTGGCAGCTTCCACCGCGGTCAACGCGCCAGTGATTGTGGTCGCCTTTTTCTTTTTGTCTTGGCTGGTTCCTTCTGCGACCAGGAAGAGACACAGAACGAACGTAAACGGAACCATCATCCAGCGAATCATGAGAGCCTCCGAGAGGTAGGAACAGGGTGAGGTAGGTTGACCGCCAACGGGCACGCCTGTAGGCCCGCTGGCGAGATACGCACACATTCATGCATGAACCGAGTCATCGAACAACCCACGTGCTGAGGGAAGCACGCGCCAGAAGTTGTCCGAGACCCGCAATGGCAGGTCCCTCATTGCTTGCCGTCCGCAGCCGCGAACCTTCTTCTGCGGCTCTTTAGTTAACACCGAAAAGCGGCAGCGGTTCCGAAAAAAGCTGGCCGACGCTGGAATTGCCGGCTCACCGGCAGCATTGAATCACTTGGACTTTTCCACAACGAACTTGCCCGTCACACGTACGGGATCGAGGCTCGCCTCGAATCCCTTGGCCGTGCCTCGCGTAATGAGCGCATCGCGGAAGGGTTTGATCGGGATCTTGTTTGCGTCCGCAACCTTGGCATTCGGATCAAGCAATAAACCATCGGTAAGTTGCACACGCACGGTACGGCGATAGTTTCGCACTTCCTCCGGTTCCGACTTGACCTTGTGGACCGCATCGCTGTTCGGGCCGATGACGAATTCGAGCACGGAGTAGTCTGGACTGATGCGATAATAACGCCAGCCGCACCGCGCGGGTTCGCCGCCTTTCATCACTTCGGGATATTCCGTAAGCCAGTACATGTTGCCTTGCACCCAGTTGACGTAGAGCCATTCGTTCGGCTTCAAGAGATCGCGCATTCCGTAGGTCTTTACGATCTCGCCAGTCTTCGTGTAGATGGTGAGACGCGAGCCGAAAACCGGATTCTTGACGAGTTCATCGCTGAACTTGCCTTGATTGCCCTTCGGGTGCGGCGTGTCCGATTCCGCCCAGCTCGCGGGGAGCCAGAGCGCGAAGGTCTCGCCGCCCGGCGGAACGAAGATGTGGCCATAGGTGACATCGAAGTGCCCCAGGCCGCGCGGGCCGGTGAGCCAGCCCGAGAGCGTCTTGTTTTCCTTGGTGTCCTTCCAGTGGTATTTCCACTTGATGGCGTCCTTCTTGCCGACCTTCTCCTTGATCGGTTCCGCTGTGACGACATAGCGACCATCCATCGACTGGCAACCGTCGAGGTACGCAGGCCGCGTGTGCCCGGCGGACAGGAAGCCAGCCGGAAGAAGTAAAACTGCCACGACGGCAACAGCGAGAATACGAGATCGCAACATCGGTAGGTTCCTTCAATGAGAAGACATAACAGTACAAGTCAGAACGCTTCCTGCACCGGCCGGGCGGACGGCGTGAGGAACGTCATCGGGCGACCTTCGCGCGTCATGTATTCCTTGCGGTAGTCGATGCGAAGGGCGTGGCACATCGTGGCGAGGAAATCTTGGACGTTGACGGGGCGATCCGTGACGGTGCCGCCTCGGGCATCGACTCGGCCGATGACGCGCCCACCGCGAACCCCGCCGCCAGCCATGAACGTCGTCCAGGCATTGGCGTAATGGCCGGCGCCCAGGGTCTGGTTGTAGCCGCTATCGGCGAGATGCGGAGTCCGTCCGAATTCGCTCATGAGGACGATGAGCGTGTTGTCGAATAGCCCGCGCTGTTTCAGATCGTCGATCAGGGAGGCGATAGCCGGGTCCATGTAGGCGGCCCGACGTCCGACGCTGCGGAGCGCACCTCCGTGGTCGTCCCAGCCCGCAAGAGTAACCTCGATGAAGGGGACGCCCGCCTCGACGAGGCGCCGGGCGAGCAGCAGCGATCTGCCGAACTGGGAGTTTCCGTAGGCGTTGCGAATCGTCAAGGGTTCGCGTTCAAGTTCAAAGGCTCGCATCTTGTCGGAGCGCATGAGCTGAACTGCACGGCGCAGGTTGGCTTGATGGGCGGCGCCGGCGATCGAAGGCCGGGTCGATTGCAGCTCGGTCTCAAATTCATCGAGCAAGCGAGCGCCGTCGTCGAACGGGCGTTGGGCGATCGCCGAGCGCAGGTTCTCCAGCCCGCGCGCCGGGTCGTTAATGGGCACCGTTGCATGACGGGGACCGAGATACGCAGGCACGGAGCGGTGCGGTGCGCCGGCTCCGTCGCCGTCGTTGCCGCCTTGAATGCTGACGAAATTCGGCAGCTCGGCATCGGCAGTGCCGAGTTCGCAAGACGCGATATTGCCGACCGACGGATAGACGACGGTGCCATTGGGGTTATAGCCGGTGTGCATCATGACCCGGGCGCGTTCGTGAACGGTGTTGCCGGTGCTCATGCCGCGGATCAGGCAGATGTCGCCCATCCTGGCCGCGAGCCGGGGGAAGTATTCGCAGAATTGAACGCCGGCGACCGCCGTCTGAATTTGCTCGTTCTGCGCGCGATACTCGGGGACAGTGAAGGTGTGATGCTGACTCATGCCGCCTTGCATGTGCAGCATGATACACGCCTTCGGCCGTTCGGCTCGGCCTTCGCTGCTGTACGCCAGGCGAGGCAAAAGCCAGCCCGATGAGGAGGCGCCGACGACGCCCGCTGCCGACAGTTTGAGAAAGCCGCGGCGGAAAATCTTGGAGTCGCTGGACGCCATCGAAAACGACATGGTCGGTTCCTTTCTCGAAAGACTCGGTAGACATTCTCTTTCAATGATTCAAGATGAACCCGGTACTGTTGATGAGCACCCAAACGACGCGATCGTACGCTTCGCGCGGCGACGATTGCCGAGCGACGAAGGCGGCGAACTTCTCCCGTTCGGCCGAAGTCGCCGGGCGTGCGAGCACGGCGATGAATAGGCCGTCGATCGTCTCCTCAGGGGTCTTGGCAGAGGCCATTACGCGCTCGACCACTTTGCCGCCGGCGTTGAAATTCGCCTCGTTCATCAGCTTCAGAACGTGCGGCACGCCCAGCTTGAGTTCGGTTGGTTCGTCCACCTCGCCCGGGTTGCGGAAGAACTTCACAAACTGCGAACGCGGCGACGGCGGTTGCGGCCCCTTGAGATTCGGCTTCTTCTTCGGATTCACGGGAGGCGCAATCTCCGGCACCTCCAATGCGACGCACAACGCGTCGTAAAGTTCCTCCGGCGTCAAGACCTTCGAGGACATGCGTGCGAAGAGGAGTTCCGCTTCTGTCTTCTCATTGCCCTTCACAACGTGGCTCGTGCGCTGGTAGGCGTCACTGAGGCATATGCAACGGATCAAGTGCTTGTAATCAAAGCCCGACACGATGAACTCGTCGGCCAAGGTGTCGAGGAGTTCCGGGTGCGATGGCGCGTTGTGATCGCCAAAATCATTGAGGGGGTTTACGAAGCCTCGCGCAAAGAAATTCGCCCAGAGCCGATTGACGCTGGCACGCGCAAACAGGCGATTGTCTTTCCCGGTGAGCCAGGCGGCCAGTGGCGGACGGAACGAAACGCCCGCGTCCAGGTTCGGCTCCTCGCCGCCCAGGAACTTCGCTCGCACTCTCGTTCCAGCATTTCTCGCTTCCCCCTTCGGGATGGTGATCGCGACCTGCGTACCGGTTTTCGGCGGTTGCTTGGGAAGATTGTCGCGCACCGCTCGCGTGTTGGGCGGGTTGTTCGGCGTCGAAGTGCCGGAGAAAAACGCGGCCAGCCCCCAGAAATCTTTTTGCTTGTAGTCGCTGAACGGATGGTTGTGGCACTCGGCGCATTGAAGCTGTACGCCGAGGAACACTTGCGACAGATTTCCTACCATGATCTTCGACTCGAACTTCCCCTGCATGTCGGCGTTGTAGTAGTAAAACGTAGTCTGCGGTTTGTCCGCGAGGAAACCCGAAACGGCGAACATTTCCTTAACCGTCGCGTCCCAGCCTTTGCCGGCATTGAAACCTTCGGCCATCCAACCTTGAAATCGGTCGGGCTCCCATTCGGACGGATTCACCGACATCTGCCGAAACAGGTTGACCCAGCGCTCGGCAAGGTGCTTGCCGTATTCTTCAGACGCGAGAAGTTTGTCAATCAGCTTGGCACGCTTCTCTGCATCCGCGCTGCCGAGGAAGGCCTTGGTGACTTCCGCCGCAGGGGGTATTCCAGTGATGTCAAGGTAGACTCGCCGCAGGAACTCGGCGTCGGTCGATCGAGGGGACGCGGGGACCTTGGCCCCGGAGAGCTTGGCATCGATTTCACGATCTATCACCTTGGCGAAGTCGGCCGGCTTCATGGCCGGTCGCGCCAGGTTTATCTCACGCGACTTGCTCTTGCCCTTGGCGCCGCCATCGATCCAGGCGCGGATCAGCTTCTTATTTGCCTCCGAGATCTTGTTGTCGGTCTTCGGCATCTCGTCGTTGGCGATCTTTTTCCAGAGCAAGCTTGCATCTGGCTTCCCAGGCAAGACTGCCGATCCAGACTTTCCTCCTTTGAGGATTGCGGAGAGAGTGCGAAGGTCAAGCTCGTTCTTCTGATGAACGCCGCCGTGGCATTGCAAGCAATGTGCGTTCAGAATGGGCAGGACGTCCGCCTCGAAGGTGAGCCGCGAGTCCGTACCTGCCGACGCGGGAAGCGTTGTTCCCAAGACGACCAGCAAGGCTGTCGCATACCAACGGAGCATAACGAATTCTCCCACCCGGCAACCAATTTGGCGCATGGGCCGATACCCCATCACCTTGATGGTGTTATATAATGAACACCGAGAAGTGCATGGAGTTTCGCGGAAATCGAACGCAGCCGACAGGAAATTAGAATGAGACCGCTTTTTCTTACCACGGCTCTACTTGCCTTCTGGCCCACTACCGGGATCAGCGGCGAAAAAAAAACTGTCACGGTTGATGCTGATGCCTTTGCGGAAACCGCGGCCTTTCTGCGATCCCATTGCGTGAAATGCCATGGCGCCGCCAAGAAATCGGGCGGAATCCGTCTCGATGATTTGACCACCGACGTCGCCAAAGACATGGAACGATGGATTGCCGTGCGCGACCAAGTTCGCGACGGCCTGATGCCGCCGCCCAAAGAGCCTCGTCCCGAAAACATCCAGAGCCGAAAGCTGGTCGCCTGGGTGTCCGCTCAGACGGGTATCAAGGCCGCCGCCCTACCCAACCAGGGCAACCTGATCCCGCATGAACTTCTGTTCGGCAAGCCGGCGACCATCGGCGAAGCACCCCTGGGACGCCTGTGGCGACTCAGCGCGGAGAGTTATCTCGGTTTCATTCGCAGTATGGGCAAAGTGCCAACCGACAAGATTATTCAGCCTTTCACCATGGTCCCTGAGCGCGGCATCAAGGACTTTGCGGGCCTGTACACCATCGACGAGCCGAGCACCGAGATTCTCATCCGCAACGCCGAACTCATGGTCGAGGCGATGGCCGGACACGAAATCAAAGAGGGCATCGTAAAGGGCAAAAACGGCAGCGTCCGCGAATTCGTCGTCCTCATGGATCCCAAGCTCGAACCGAGCCGGCAGCAGCTCAAGACCGCCGTTCGTCAGATGTTCAAGTTAGCGGTCGGTCGCCCACCGGCCGACGCCGATGTGCCGCGTTTTCTTGGACTGTATGACAAGTGCGCCAAGATTGGTGATCGCCCGGGGGCCGTGAAGACGATGCTCCAGGCCGTCCTTCTACGCTCCGACGCGATGTTCCGCAGTGAATTGGGCCAAGGCAAGGTCGACGGTGGTCGCCGCATGCTATCGGGCCATGAACTCGCGATTGCCGTCAGCCTGGCGCTGGGTGACCGCCGCGAGACCGGTTTGATGAACGCTGCCCAGAAGGATGCGCTCACCTCCAAGGATCAGGTCGCCGAGCATGTCCGCCGAATCCTCGACGATCCGAAAAACGAGAAAACGCGCATTCTGAAGTTCTTCCGCGAATACTTCGAGTACGGCAAAGCCATTGACATTTTCAAGGAGAAGCCGAAGACGTTCGTGCATGCTCCGCAAGTACTCGTGTCGGACACGGACCGTCTGATTCTTCACATTCTCGATGCGGACAAAGACGTCTTGCGTGAAATGCTAACCACGGAACGGTCTTTCGCAAACTATTCCTTGAACAAGAACAAGAAAGGCGAAGGCCCCAAGCCAGCCGTTACTCTCAATCCGATCAACAACAAAGGCCAGAAGGCGCCCGAGTTTGTCTACGGTTTTGAAAAATGGCCCGACACGCAGCCAGCGACGCTTCCGAAAAACCAGCGACTCGGCATCCTGATGCAGCCGAGTTGGTTGATCGCACATGCGACCAATTTCGACAACGATCCGGTCCGACGCGGCCGCTGGATTCGGGAGCGGTTGCTCGGCGGCACCGTTCCCGATTTGCCGATCGGCGTCGTCGCCCAGGTGCCCGATGACAAACATCGCACGTTCCGCGATCGGCTCCAGGTGACGCGCGACGCCAAGTGCTGGAAATGCCATCGCATGATGGATGATCTCGGCCTACCGTTCGAGCAGTTCGACCACTTTGGTCTGTTCCGTAATGTCGAACAGGTCGAGGACGTTGACGCGACAGCCAAGAACGTGGACAAGAAAGGCAAATCGCTCGGCCCCGTCATGAAGCCGGCGCCGCTCGACACGACGGGCACGATCACCGATAGCGGTGACACGAAACTCGATGGCGATGTTGCGGACCCTCGCACGATGGTCCGCCGGCTGGGCGACTCGGAGCGAGTCCGCCAGGTTTTCGTCCGCCACGCCTTCCGTTTTTTCTTGGGCCGCAATGAAACATTGAGCGATGCCAAGACCTTGCAGGACGTAGACCGGGCCTACGTTGCCAGCGGTGGCAGCTTCAAGGCTCTGGTGACCGCGCTGTTGACCTCGGACTCATTCGTATATCGATCTGCTTCGAGCCAAACCTCCAGTAAAGGAGCTTCCCGATGAGCCCTGAAACCACCCGCCGCCAGTTGCTCAAGGGGGTCGCCCTTGGTGCCGGCGGAACGCTGCTTCAGCCAATCCTCAGCCAACTGGAGGCTCACGCTTCTGGCGACGCACGGCCCTCGCCTCGACGCGTTGTATTCGTGGTACAGAGCAACGGCATGAATCCCGAGCACATCACGCCGACCGGCATTCAGCCGCCGACCGAGCGCGGCAACCGCAGGCCGAACAACGATACGCTGTTTGAACGTCCCTTGCGCGACGTGGAGTTGCCGGCCCCGATCACCGCGCTGACGCCATTCAAGAATCGCCTCACGCTGATTCGTGGCTTGTCCGGCCGAATCGCCTTGAGCGATCATTCCGCCAATCATGGCGCCCTCGGCTGCTACCCCGCCAATCGCGGCCCGATGGGACAAACCATCGACCTGGCTCTCGGCGATGCGCTCCCCGGTATGTTTCGCCATGTCGGCCTGGGGATCATGAATCGCGCGGATCAGACGATGAACTACAGCCTTTCGGCTGCCGGCCCCGGTCGCACCGCGCCGATCCAGTGTTCGCCCGAGTTGGCGTTTCGCGGCTTGTTCGGCAGCGTTGTCGGCGGAAACAGCCGTCAAGCATTTGATCGCCGAACCAACCTGCTCGACTTCATGGCCGACGATGTCCGCCGTTCGCGCGATGCGCTGGCAGGAGAGGAACGCCAAAGACTCGACCCTTACCTGGAGGCGTTTGAAACGCTGCGTGATCGGCAAGGGGAGATCGGTCGTCTCCAGGGCCGCATGAGGCAGCACGCCCCCGACCTCTCCGAGCGTTTCCGCCGACCCACGGAAACGAATCGCCTCGAAGCCCAGTTCGAAATCGCCGCGGCCGCCCTGATCGTCGGTTTGACGAACGTCGTAACGCTGACCTCCGGCGGCGGCGGGCAGCACTACATTTCGTTCCCGGAACTCGGCATCCCCGTGGACGGCCATCACTACGGCCACGGCGGCGGTGTGACCAACATGACCTACGAACAATGCTTCGTCGCCGTTCGCCAGTACCACTGCCGCCTCATCGCGGAACTCGCGCGCAAGCTGCAAAAGGTCCGCGAAGGCGATGGCACCATGCTCGACAACACCGTCATCGTCTACCTCAGCGACTCCGGCGATGGCCATCACCCGTCGCTCTACGAGTGGCCGATGGTCGTGCTCGGAAGTCTCGGCGGGCGAATGCGGACGGCTGGCCGATTCCTGCAATTCCCGCGCTACGGTGCACGCGGCCACCGCACGACAGCGAACCTGTATTTGACGATGCTGCACGCCGCGGGCCGCCCACGCGACCGCTTCGGCGTTCCCGATCCCGGCCTACGCGACCTCGATCAGAACGGAACGATCCAGGAGTTACTGGCGTGAGGCCGTCTCAATCCGACGACTTCTTCGGGAAATGATTGACGAAATAGGCCTGCCATTCCTGAAGGTGATCCACCATCGCTCGCTGAGCTTCCTTCGGGTCGCGTTTTTCCAGCGCGTCCAGAATACGCACATGTTCCGCCAAGGCGTGTTCCAGTCCTTCAGGTGTGGTGGAGAGCTTGTTGAATCCACGATGCAAAAGATGGTAGCGAGAAATGTCTTGCCACAAACGCGGACTGCCGCTGGCCATGGCGATGACGCTGTGAAAATCTTCGTCAAAGTTGGCCCATAGCTCGACCCAGTTGGGTTTCTCGCGATTCTCCGCCAGCATCTCCGCTGTCTCACGCAGCCGCGCCAGCGTGGCCCGATCCATTCCCTTGGCCGCGAGCCGAGCAGCTTCGCCCTCCAGAAGCTTGCGCATCTGGTACAGATCGTGGATGTCGGCGGCGGTAAATTCTGCAATGACGGCTCGGTGATTCGCTCGCTGTTTGATCAGCCCGTCTTTGGCGAGCTGCCGCAGCGCGTCATGAACCGGCGTTCGGCTTACGTCGAGTTGACGGGCCAGTGAAACTTCGCTGACGATCGTGCCCGGCTTCAGTTTGCCGGAGATGATCGCATCGAGCATTGTCTCATAAACGGTATCCGAGAGTCGTTTGCTACCGCTGTCGCCCTGGATGGTCAGGGTTGCAACCATGGCTTCTCCCACGAAATGGCGTTTTCCTTTCCATGCACTTTCCCTTATTTAGGATACCAGATTTATCCCGCCTTTGCTTGCAGAATTACGGTCGGCCGTGTGGTCAAAATACTCAGCCGATGTGTAACTGCTGAATAAGATGGCACATGAGGCGACTCGCACCAGCCTCATGTCAGCCGATACGCCAGAAGTAACGGCTCGCGGTTCGGCAGAGCTGGTCGTATTCGCACTTCATCTGTCAGAT
>SHZY01000034.1 GCA_009692065.1 Gemmataceae bacterium | reverse complement strand
ACGCCCCCGTAGCCCCAGGTTTTGGCTTCCGCCGCCGCCCACAATCGTCTTTGGCGCTCATCCAACGACGAAGCCAGACCTTCGAACCGTTGGCGTATCGCAGCCTCCATGCTTGCGCGTCGCATGGAGCAGGCGTATGAAACATCTGCTAAGTTGTAACACTAATTAACGGACGGCCCCTAATCGCTTCGCTGCAACCGCTTACTTCGTGCGCGGCTCCGACGAGCCCAGCTATCGCAGTGCCTGGGCGATACAGCGAATCGTCGCCGGCGTGGTCCGGCAACAACCGCCGATCAGCCGCGCCCCCGCGCGCTGCCAGCGACGTGCGTTTTCGCCCCAGTCCGCGTTGGCCGAGGCGCCATGCCAGCAATGTCGAGCCGAATCCCACGCCTCGCCGCTGTTGGAATAGACGAGGAGTGGCTTCTTCGCGATTGAGCTGATGCCCGCAAGCAGTCCTTCGATGAAGCGCGGCGGCGTGCAGTTGACGCCGACGGCGATGATGTTTGCGGATTCGTTCGCAAGCTGTATAGCCTCCGCGAACGGTTCGCCATGACAGAGTCGGCTTTCATCGCCACAGCTGAAGCTGAGCCAGGCTGGCGTCGCTGGAAATTCGCCAAGCAACTTCACGAGTGCTTCCGCCTCGACCAGGCACGGCACCGTCTCACAAGCCAGCAGATCGGCGCCGCTCTCGGCCAGAATTTCCAGGCGTGGCCGATGCCAGTCGATGAGCTGCTGAACCGAGAGTCCGTAATCGCCGCGATATTCCGAGCCATCGTGAAGAGATGCGCCATAGCAGCCGATCGATGCGGCGACGAGGGTCTTCAATCTTGCTCCCCTCTCCCCTTGGGAGAGGGGCCGGGGGTGAGGGTGCTGGGCCGGCGGCGTGAGACCCACGAATTGCCCAACACCCTCACCCCCTACCCCTCTCCCGGAGGGAGAGGGGTACCAGAATTGGTCGCGAGCCTGCTGCGCCAGCTTGACGCTGAGCCGTAGCACGTCGGCCGCTTGCTGGCGATCCAGGCCGCGCTGCAGTAGTCCGTGGATCGTCGCTTGATAGCTGGCGGTGGTCGCGACATCGGCGCCGGCGCAGAAATAATCGTAATGCACCTGGCGAATCAAGTCAGGGTTTTCGAGCAGCAGTTTGGCCGACCACAACGGATCGCGCAGATCGGCGCCGTGGCGTTCCAGCTCGGTGGCAAGAGCGCCGTCGAGGATGACGACGCCGTCGTTGTCCAGAAATGGGGTGAGGGGGTCCATGAGTTTTCGTGCGGATTTCTGCGTTGGCCGGACGCGCAAGCGACGAACTGATTTGACCGTCGCTTGCGCAGCCGGCTAACGGGTCTTGCTCGCCTTTGTAGAATAGCCGCTCGCCGTATCAAAGATCAAGGAGAATGGTTCATGTCTCAATTACGCGCAGTGCAAATCTCGCCGCTCGGTTGGTTTGTTGGCTCGATTGTTGTCATTGCTTTGGGCTGCCTGGCATGGTTCGTGGCCGACTCCTTCGTTGAGGCGGCGCAAAAGCAGAAGAACGACGCCCCCGTCGTCTACAAGGGCGCCCGCATCCACACTGCGTCCGGCCCCGTCATCGAGCGCGGCGTCATGATCGTGCTCAAGGGCAAGATTCTCGACGTCGGCACCGAGGATCAAGTCAAGATTCCCGCGGGCGCCCAGGTCCGCGACATGACCGGCAAGGTCATCATCCCAGGCCTCGTCGATACCCACTCGCACATCGGCATCTTCAACCGCCCCTCCGGACCGCACGGCGCCGACGGCAACGAGATGACCGGCCCCATCCAGCCTGGCCTGCGCGCCATCGACGCCATCAACCCGCATGACCCCGGCATCCGCATGGCCCTCGCCGGCGGCGTCACCACGGCCAACATCATGCCCGGCTCCGGCAATGCCATCGGTGGTCAAACGCTTTATGTCCGACTCAAGGGGACCGTCGTTGAAGCCATGCGCATCATGGCCACGCGCGTGTTAGGTGGCATCAAGTTCGCCAATGGCGAGAATCCCAAGGGCTACGGTCAAAAGGGGATGGCGCCTCACACCCGCATGAAGATCGCCGCTCTCCAGCGCGACATGCTCACCAAGGCCCAGGCCTACAAGCGCCAGTGGGACAACTACAACAAGGCGAAGGCCGCCGGCGAGAAAGCCTCGGCCCCGGAGCGCGACATCAACCTCGATCCACTGGTCGAGGTGCTCGAACGCAAGCGCACCGTCCACTTTCACTGCCATCGCGCCGACGACATCATGACGGCCGTACGGCTTTCCGAAGAATTCGGCTTCGAGCTGGTCTTGCAGCATTGCACGGAGGGCTATCTGGTTGCCGAGGAACTGGCGAAACGCGGCATTTCCGTCTCGCTCACGCTGGTCGATAGCCCCGGCGGCAAGCCGGAGGTGATGGGGCTGCTCGAAGAAAACGCGATGGTGCTGACCAAGGCCGGCGTCAAGGTTGCGATCAACACCGACGACTTTGTCACCGAGTCGCGTTTCTTTCTGCGCACCGGCGCCATTGCCCTGCGAGGCGGCCTGTCCGAAGACAACGCCCTCAAAGCCCTGACGCTTTACGCAGCCCAGATGCTGCACCTGGACGACCGCATCGGCTCGCTGGCAAAGGGAAAAGACGCCGACTTCGTTGTGCTGTCCGGCGCGCCGTTCAGCGTCTACACGCAGGTGCTGGAAACCTACATCGAAGGCGACAAAGTTTTCGATCGCGCGATCCACGAGGACTGGACCTATCAAGCCGGCGGATTCGCGCTGGCGAAGAACAAGGATTTGTTGCCGAAGAAGACTGGTGCGATCAAGCCGCTTCCATCGATTAGCTCACCGGAGATTCCGAAGGGTGCGGCAGGTATCGCTGACGCTCCCAAAAAAATCGCCGTGCTCGCGGGGCGAATCCACACCGTCAGCGGCGGCGTGATCGAGAATGGCATCGTGCTGGTCGAGAACGGCAAGATCACCAAGGTCGGATCGCGGAACGATGTCGCGATACCCAAGGGCTATGGGGTTTTGACCGCAGCTGTGGTGACGCCAGGCTTGATCGATGCCCATTCGGTGATCGGCCTGTCCGGCGCGCTCAATTTCAAAAAGGCGGATCAAGATCAGGACGAGATGAGCGATCCGAACCAGGCCGATCTCCGCGTCATGGACAGCTTCAATCCGCAGGAATCGCTCCTGCAATTCATCCGCGAGCACGGCGTCACCGTCGTTCACGCCATGCCTGGTCGCGCCAACGTCATCGCGGGGCAGACCGGCATCTTTCGCACCCATGGCCGAACCGCGGAGCAAATGAGAATCCGCTTCCCCGCCGGCATGTTGGTTAACCTCGGCGAGATACCGAAAGCCTCGTATCCCGGCAAGTTGCCGAACACGCGCATGGGGACCGCAAACCTCGTGCGCAATGCGTTGACGGCCGCTCAAGGTTATGCCCAAAAGAAGCAGACGGCCAAGGAGCCGCCGGCGCCGAATCTCAAGCATGAAGCGATGGAGCTGGTGCTCAAGAAGAAGATCCCGCTCATCTTCAGCGGCCATCGCGCTGACGATCTGATGACCGGCTTGCGCATCGCCAAAGAATACGACGTGCAAACGATGCTGACGCTGGCGACCGAAGGCTACCTGATTCCGGACGCGATTCTCGATGCCAAGGTGCCCGTCATCGTCCATCCGACCATGCAACGGCCATCGAGCCCCGAAACCTTCAACGGCCATCTCGGCAATGCCGCGTTCCTCGTGGACCGCAAGATTCCCGTCGCGATCTGCACCGCCTTCGAAGGCTACGTGCCCAAGACGCGCGTCTTGCGCTACGAGGCCGCCATGGCGATGGTCAACGGGTTAGGCCACGAACGGGCCCTGAAGAGCATCACGCTCGACGCTGCCAAGATGCTCGGCATCGACGATCAGTTCGGGAGTATCGAAGTCGGCAAAGCGGCGGATTTGGTGCTGTATGACGGCGATCCGTTTGAGCATTCGACGCACGTGACCTACACGATTATCGCGGGCCGCGTGGTTCACGATCGCGCGGAGTACCTGAAGCTGCCGTTCGAGCGCAGGGCGCTAGCGCTGACAACCGGCGGGGGCGACTATGGATGTTGTTTGGGGGAGTGGTGATCGAGTATTCGTTTAGCGCCCGCATGGCGCCGAGCGGGCGCTAAACGAGGAACGGCTATTTCTTCTCTTCCGCGGTCAACTGATATTCGTAAATAGCATCCAGCATGAACAACTTGTAGCCGACTGGCACGCGGCCAATCAAACCGACGAAGGTCATCGTCTTTTTCTTTTCCAGTTCCACGGTGTTGAGGATGCTCAGGGTGTGCTTCACGCCGTCCTTCAATGTCACCAAGTAATCGGTGGAGATTTTCTTCTTGTCCTCCGACGGCACGAAACGCAGGCCGGCCAGATTGTCCCAGTCGATCTTGACCGTCTTCTTGAACATGACGTAGGCCATTACGCGATACTGGCCATCAACGAGGAACACTGGCTGCACATCGTGCGCGGTGTGCTTGGTTTTTTCTTTGTCATCGGCGGTGACGACCGCGGTCGCTCCCTTGAGCTTGTCGGCCGGCTTCGCATCAGGGAACTTGACGCTGTGCAAGCCCTTGTCGATGCCACCGTTGAACTTTACCGTGGCGGCGCCGAGGCCATCGAGGAGGGCCTCGCCCTCGATGGTGATCTTGTTGCTGGTGAATTTCGTCGAACCGAGGAGGGTTGTCTCTGCGCCGCCGTCACTGAGGACGGTGGCAGAGAAGGTCTTCTTTTCACGGTCATAGTCGATCTTACGGACACTGGTCAGCGGCACGAAGGTGAAGATGCCGTTCTTGTAGGTGGTCGTTTTTTCCTCGCGAACTTCGAGGTACTCCGGGCCGGCCGGCGTTTTCGTTTTCGGATTCACCGGTGTGTCGCCGGTGAGCGCCAACCGGCGCGTGCCGTGCGTGAATCGCCAATCGGCGAGTTTGACCTCTTTGCCGCCGGCCGGAGGCACAACCAGCAGGTACGGCTTCTTGTCGGCGGCTTTCTCGGGCTCCTTCTTTTCCTTGTCGCCAGCATCCCCGCGGACGGCGATCAGGGCGATTCCAAAAAGAACGATCAGCGAAGACCAGCGCATGATGCAATCTCCTAGCAGGCAGATTAATGAAAGGGAACGTCGTCGGCAGGCTGATGCTCATCATAAGCGTCAAGGGCGAGTTGTCCACACGAGCGATTTTTTGTTTGGCGCGGCCATTTTCGTGCGTATAATCGGCGTACAGTGGAAAACCCCCTTTTTTCAAGGACGCCGCCATGGCCCCGGGCGCCGCCAACTCTGGCGAAATGCGACAACCAGCAGTTCAACCATCCGCGGTGCTGGCCTGGCCGGCTGCCGTGCAGTTTGCGCTGGGGCTGCTCGTCACCGCGAGCGTGTTCTTTCTCTTGGGCCGTTGGTCGCAAGGCGAGTCGGCTCCGCTGTCGGCGCGCGAAGCCGGCATCCATCCGCTCGATCTCAACCTCGCAACCAGGGCGGAACTACACCTCCTCCCCGGCCTTGGCGATGCGTTGGCCCAGCGCGTCGTCGATCATCGCCAGCGCATCGGCGCCTTCAAGAGCGTGAAGGAACTCCGGCAGGTTTCCGGTATTGGCCCCAAGACGCTCGATCGTCTGCGGCCTCATCTGTTTGTGTCGCCTCCGGAATCATTCGTAACCGACGACGACAGCGAGACCATGTCCACGGCCGGCAATCAGACCGCTTCAACGCGCACTTCTTCAACAAGCTCCAAGGCCTCGAAGCTGACGGAGCCGATCGACGTCAATCTGGCCAATCAGGCCGAGCTGCAAAAGCTCCCCGGCATCGGCCCGAAGCTGTCGCAACGTATCCTCGACGAACGCGCCAAGGCCCCATTCAAGTCCATCGACGACCTCCGCCGCGTTCCAGGTATCGGCCCCAAGACCCTGGAAAAACTGCGGCCTTATGTCGGCATCGGGTAAAACTCGCTAAATCAATATCAGCATTCCAAGAATCCGTCCGCCTGTGGAGGACTGCCGACATGCGCTGCATAGTGGCAATTGTGTTGTTGGTGTGTATCCGTGGAGCTATATGCGTGGGCCAAGAGAAGAACAAGTTGACCTATCCGCTGACGAAGACCGACAACGTCGTGGATATCCTCCACGGCATCAAGATTGTCGATCCCTATCGCTGGCTGGAGGATGGCAAAAGCGATGCGACCATGGCGTGGGTTGAGGAACAGAACAAGCTCACCCAGACTGTGCTCGACAAGACGCCGGGCCGGGCGAAGATTCGCGAGCGGCTGTCGAGTCTGCTCGAAATCGGCAGCCTCGGCGTGCCCAAGCCAGCCAAGGGACGCTACTTCTTCACCAAACGCGAAGGCACGCAGAACCAGCCGGTGTTGTTCGTGCGCGAAGGGCTCCACGGCAAGGATCGCGTGCTGATCGATATCAACGAACTCGCCAAGGACGGGACCATCGCACTCGATTGGTGGTACCCCAGCCACGACGGCAAGCTGCTGGCGTATGGCCTGTCGAAGGACGGGAGTGAATTCTCCGTCCTGCGCGTGCGCGATGTCGATACGGGCAAGGACCTACCCGACACGATCGAACGCACCCGCGCTTGCTCGCTCGCCTGGCACGCCGACAACAAGGGCTTCTTTTATACGCGCTATCCAGCGGTCGGCAGCGTGCCCAAGGGGAAGGAGAATTACAATCGCCACGTCTATAACCATGACCTTGGCGATGACCCGAAGCAGGATCGCCTGGTGTTCGGCAAGGATCGCGATCCCGAGGATTGGCCAAGCGTGGCGCTGTCGCCCGATGGCAAGTGGCTGGCGGTCAATGTGCATCAGGGCTGGGCCAAATCGGAAGTTTACGTCCAAAACACTCTCGACGCTTTTCCACGCTGGGACCCCATCGCCGAAAAAATACCCGCCCTGTTCGACCTTACCGTGCGCAACGATCGCTTTTATCTCCACACGAATCACGAGGCGCCCCGCTATCGGCTCTTCGAGATCGATCCAAAGATCGGCAAACTCAAATGGTCTGACCGCAGTCTGTGGAAGGAGATTTTACCGCAAGGCAGCGACAAGCTCGAAAGCTTCGCGGCAGTCGGCGATTACCTCATCGCCGAGTACATGCACGATGCGACCAATCAGCTGAAGATTCTCGACCGCACCGGCAAGCTCGTCGAAAACGTCAAGCTGCCGACGCTGGGCACAATCTCGGGGCTGGGCAGCGAAGACGCCGGCAACGAGCTGCTCTTTGGCTTCCAGTCGTTTGCCGTCGCACCGAGCATCTACCACATCAACCTCAAGACACGCAAGCAAGAACTCTGGGGCCGTGTTCAATCGGAGATCAAGGCGAACGATTACGTCGTCGAGCAGGTGAAGTACAAGTCGAAGGACGGGACCGAGGTGCCGATGTTTTTGACGTACAAGAAGGGCATCAAGAAGGACGGCACGAACCCGACGCTGCTGTACGGCTACGGCGGGTTCAACATCAGCTTGACGCCGACGTTTGCCACGACACGCTTTCTGTTCCTCGAAAAAGGCGGCGTGCTGGCGATCGCCAATCTGCGCGGCGGCGGTGAGTACGGCGAGGATTGGCATCGCGCCGGCATGCTCGAACAGAAGCAAAACACATTCGACGACTTCGTCGCGGCGGCCGAATGGCTGGTTGCCAACAAGGTCACGCGCAAGGACAAGCTGGCGATCCAGGGGGGCTCCAACGGCGGCTTGCTGATGGGCGCCGTCACGACGCAACGGCCCGAGTTGTTCCAGGCGGTCGTCTGCCAGGTGCCGCTCCTGGACATGACGCGGTATCACAAGTTCCTGATCGCCCGGCTCTGGATGCCCGAGTATGGCAATCCCGACAAGGCAGCGGACTTCAAATGGATTTACGCGTACTCGCCGTATCAGAAGGTCAAGGCCGGCACGGCGTACCCGGCGACGCTGATCACCACGGCAGCCTCGGATAGCCGAGTCGATCCGCTCCACGCGCGCAAGATGGCCGCTCGGCTGCAAGCGGCGTCGAGCGGGAATGGGCCGATCCTGTTGCGGCAGGAGACACGCGCCGGCCACGGCGCCGGCAAGCCGCGCGGGCTGGTGCTGGACGAGCAAACCGACGTGTGGAGTTTTGTGTTTTCGCAGTTGGGGGTCCGATGAGTATGCGTTTAGCGCCCGCGTGGCGCCTCGCGAACGCTAAACGCAAACACGAGGAGCGATTTCGTGTCCGACTTGTCCCCCTTCGATCTGCCGATGACCGATCCGCGTCATCCCTTCCAT
This sequence comes from Gemmataceae bacterium, assembly GCA_009692065.1. Taxonomy (GTDB): domain Bacteria; phylum Planctomycetota; class Planctomycetia; order Gemmatales; family Gemmataceae; genus SIAQ01. The sequence goes on along the minus strand of SHZY01000034.1, from coordinate 37,253 downwards.
GTCGAGCACATGGAGATGGCCCTCGACGAAGCGCATGCCGCCGAGCAAGAAGACGAGGTGCCGATCGGTTGCGTCATCGTCTCGTTGGAGCGCGGCGTTATCGCCCGCGCCCACAATCAGCGTGAGATGCTCAAGGACCCGACTGCCCACGCCGAAATGGTGGCCATCACACAAGCGGCAGCGGCGCTGCAATCCTGGCGCCTGGAGAACTGCGTCCTCTACGTCACGCTGGAGCCATGCCCGATGTGCGCCGGCGCCATCGTGCTGGCGCGTCTGCCGATGGTGGTGTACGGCGCCGTCGATCCCAAGGCGGGGGCGTGCGATACGCTCTATCACATCACGAACGATCCCCGGCTCAACCATCGCGCCCAAGTCATCGGCGGCGTTCTGGCGGACCAATGCGCGGCAATCCTCTCCGAGTTTTTTGCAGGCAAGCGCAAGAAGAAGCCGACGAGTAGCCCAGAGCGCTAGCGACGGGATCGCCGTCTACCAACGAAGAAAGTACGCCGGTTATAGCGATTCTAGCGCCGTCGAATTTCCGTGGCCGCATGAATGGCAAAAAATGTCGCTCCAGCCCTTTAAGTCGTGCCACGCGTCGTGTTAAACTGACAGGACCCAGGTGCACGGGAATTCTGCCATGAAAAAACTCTTGCTGGCCTTCACGGTGTTGCTGCTTCCGGCCACGCTGGCGTATTCGCAAGCAACGTACCGAGTGTTCACCAGTCCCAAGCTGCCGCCGCGCGACGCACTCGAGCGCATGCAACTGGTGACGGCCTGGAATACGCACGCCGCGGTGGATGGCAATCGCGACGGCATCTTCAGCGTCCAGCTCATTCCAGGCCACCCGCGTTCGCAGCTAGTCGTGCAAACCTACAAGGGCGGCGTATTCCTCTACGATGCCGACAACGGCGATTTGATCTGGAAGACGCAGGTCGGCACCCCCTACTGGACACCTCAGCAGGCTGCATTCAACGCGCACAGCATCTTTGTGACTCGCCGAAACGTGCTGCACATCCTCAATCGCTTCGACGGAGCCCAACGGACTTTCACCTATGAACAGGCGCTCAAGCACGTGGCGTTCGGCTTCGACTTGCCTTACACGCCGAACGCACCGCCGATCGCGGACGAGAAATATCTGTACGTGCCCCTGGGCAATCGCGTCTATGCGTATGTGATCCCCGATTACGATGCGATCGAGAAAGCCTACGCGCGCGATCGGGCGCGACGGGACGGGCTCAAGGACGCCAAGAAGGACGCAAAGACCCCCATGGCCGCAGACAGCCCGCCTACGGACGTTGATTCGGCGCAACCGGAGTACCTCTGGGGCTATGGTTTGGGGGATCAGCTCACCACGTCGTCCCCGATGCTCTACGGCGACCAGCTCAGCATTCTGACCACGGATGGGATGTTGACGTCAGTCAACCGCTCCGACACAGGCAGGCGGCTCGAATTCTGGGAGTTCAAGGCCAACGGACGTACGCGGGCGGCCCCGGGCCACCATGAGCACTTCGGCTACCTCGCATCGGATGATTTCAATCTCTATGCTGTTGACCTGCGCAGCGGCCGACTCAAATGGCGCCACGTCAGCGGCGCGCCGCTCCTCGACAAGCCCGAAGTCAACGACCGCGACATCTTCATTGCACCCGAGCGCCTCGGCCTGCGCCGCATCGATCGCACCAGCGGCCGCGAGGTTTGGACCAGCAAGGAAACGACTCGTTTTCTGGCTGCCAACGACACCTTCGTGTACGCCCTCGACCATCAGGGCATGTTCTTCGTACTCGATCAGCGGCGCGGCACTCCCTTGGCCAAGCTCAATCTTGCCGACTGGAAGATTGCCGTTGCCAACGAATGGACCGACCGCGTCTACCTCGCCGCCAACGACGGCCAGATCCTGTGCCTGCGCCATCGCGATCTGAAGAATCCCCTCATGATGAAAACGGTCGAGGTGGTCAAGCCAAGGGAAGAAAAGAAACCCGTGGAGGAGAAAAAGGACGACGAGAAGAAGAACGATAAGAAAGACGATAAAAAGGACGACAAGAAAGACGACAAGGAAAAAGCAGCGGCCAGGCTCGCACGTGCGGCGGCATCGCGGGACCTTTGGATTGTCGCATCCGTTCAGCCGGCGATCGGCCGACGCTCGGGCGAAGATCGCGGCGAGCACCGCCGGCCGGCCGGACCATGAGCGGGTGGCGTCTGGCGTATGGCCTTGGCCTCGTCGCTTTCGTCACGCTGCCCTTGCTGCTGCCGCTTGGCGAATTGCTGGCGCCGGCGGCGTGGACCTGGACGACGAACGATGCCGAGCGGCTTTTTCAACTCGCGCTCAACACCCTCGCACTGACCGCCGGCACGGTCGCCCTGTCATTTCCCATCGGGATCGGGCTTGCCATTGTCTTGTTTCGCACTTCATTTCCTTTCCGTCGAGTTGCCTGGTTCCTCCTGGCCCTGGCGCTGTTTGTACCGTTGCCGATTGTCGTGTCGAGCTGGCAGGCCGTGCTCGGTGCGCACGGATGGTCGCCGCTGGATTTCTGGCGCGACTCGCCCGGCCGACCCTGGGCGAGTGGGTTGGCGGTGGCGATCTGGATTCACGCGTTGGCGGCGGCGCCGTGGGTGGCGTTTCTCGTCGGCGTCGGCGTGGCGTCGATCGAGCCGGGGCTGGAGGACGAAGCGGCTCTGAGCGTCGGCCCGTGGCGCGTCCTGGCGTTCGTGACGTTGCCGCGGATGCGCGCCAGCATCCTCGGCGCGGCCCTGTTCGTGGTGTTGCAGACGGCAGGGGAGACCAGCGTCACGGAGATGATGCAGGTGGCGACATTGGCGGAGGAAATGCGCACGCAGTTTGCCACGACGGACGATGGCCTGGCGCGAACGTTGCTCGTGGTGCTGCCGAGCCTTCTGCTGGCCTGGGCCGGCGTGCTGGTCATTCTGTCGTACCTGGAAAAATCGCTGCCGCCTCTGGTGATGGCTTCCGGTGCCCACCGTTCGCTTGAGCTGGGGCAAGGCTGGTTGCGTCTTGCAATCGCCGCAATTCTGATCGGCTTGCTCCTCGTGCCGCTCGGCGGCCTGTTCTGGAGGCTTGGCCTGACCGGGCATCCGCCCCGCTGGGATGCCGGGACGGCTGCGCACTTTTTGCGTGTAGCGACTGTCGTACGCGGCGACGAGCTCATTGCCTCGCTGATCACCTCGATCGCCACCGGCATGGCGGTCGCCTCGGTCGCGGTGGTCGGCTGCTGGCTGGCCCGCGAACGTGCCTGGTTCCGCTGGCTGCTCTTCGGCGTGCTGACGTGGGTCTGGGTGCTGCCGGGGCCGGCGGTCGGGATGGCGTTGCAAGAGACGATTCTGTGGTTGCCCAATGGACCGTGGAAGGACCTCCTGTATTTCGGCTCCTCACCGGCGCCGTTGATATGGGCACAGGCAATGCGATCGCTGCCGATCGCGGTCGTCTTCCTATGGCCGGTGGTGCGGATGATCCCGCGCGAGCTATTCGAGGAAGCCCGCCTGGCAGGCGCCGCTCCCTTGAGCGAGTTCCTGCACATCGTTGTGCCGACGACCTGGCGCGCAACGCTCGTGACCGGACTGGGAGCCGCGGCCTTGTGCCTGGGCGAAGTGGGGGCGAGTGAACGCGTTGCGACGGCGGGCTGGGAAGCCTTTGCCAGCACGCTCCTCAAGCAGATGCACACCGGCGTGGACAACAACGTGTCGGCGCTGTGCGTATTGGCGCTGCTGGCCATCGCGGGGTGCGGGGCGGTTGTTGGCGGCGCGTCGGTGCTGATTAAAGACGCTTCGAAGAATCGACGCTAATCACTCGTCACGAATTCGCTCAAGGGCAGGGCGATGCTCTCGCCGGTCTCGGCGCTGCGGGCGACGGCTTCCGTGAACTCCATGTACGCCACGCCGGCCTCGAAGGTGGTGAACTCGATCGCTTGGCCTCCGCGTATCGCCGCGATGAAGTCGGCTTCGACCGTCCAGCTTCGTGCCCGCTCCGGCGGAATGGCGATCTCCGCAAGGTCGGCCATGCGCCCGGGCGGGTTGCCCTGGCGCCGGCTGGCGCCGCAGATGCGGTCGGTCAAGAGGTCGTAGCACAGCACTCCGTCGCTGCCGAACAGATGGATGCATGCGGTTTGGCCAAACGGCGTCACGCCGCTGAAATGGTAGGTGGCCCGCGCGCCCCCCTTGAGGATGACCAGCACTTGCACGCTGTCGGGAGTGCCGACGGGGCGGTAGACGCCGCTCTGCGGGTCGATGCGTTTGGCGACATGGGCGTGGACCTGCGCCTGCACTTCGATGGGCGGCGGCACCCAGCGCGCCAGCGTCTCATGGACGATCCCGAGCGTCAGCATGTTGAAGCCGGACAGCGTCGCTTCCTGCCTCCACGAGAGCGGCGTCTCCGGGTCGGCCAGCGGCGCGTTGAAACTATAAACTTGCACCTCGCGCAACTCGCCGAGATAACCCTCGGCCAGGAGTTGCTTCATCACGTCGTGCCCCTTGAGGCCGAAGGGGCTCGGCACCACCTGCGTCACCAACTGGCGGCACTCGCGGGCGCTCTTGAGCATGCGATGGGCCTCGGCCGCGTTCATGCTGAGCCTGGCCTCGGTGAGGACGTGCTTGCCCGCTTGCAAGGCGGCCAGCGTGATCGGGCAGTGCAAATACGGCCAGGTGCCGATGACGACGGCGTCAAGGTCCGTATCGGCGACGAGTTGCTCCCACTGGTCGTAAGTACGCGCCACTTTGAATTCGCTGGCCACGGCTCGTGTTGATTCCGGGCGGCGGTTGCAGACGGCAGCGATCTCGACGCCCTCGACGGCGAGGAGACCCGGAATGTGCCGGGCACGCGTATTGGCGCCGGCGCCGATCAGGCCGACACGAATGGGGCGTGTCATGGGGTTTCCTCGGCGATTGTGGCGAACCTGTCCGCAATCAGTATATAATATCACGCATGGATGGAGGTTCCGTCACCCATCCTCCTCTGGAGTTGTCCATGGCTCCCTCCGTCACCAATCCCAAGACGAACGGCACGCTCGCCGCCGCGAAGGACCGTCGGCCCATGACGGTGCCCGACTTCATGGCTGCGAAAAGCCGCGGCACGCGCCTGACGATGCTGACCGCCTACGATTACACCCTCGCGCGAATTCTCGATGACGCCGGCGTCGATGCCATCCTGGTCGGCGATTCGCTCGGCATGGTCATGCAAGGCGAGCCGCATTCGCTCAAAGTCACCCTCAACGAGATGATTTACCACACGCGTCTGGTCGCGCGCGGGATCCGCACCAGCTTGCTCGTCGCCGATATGCCGTTCATGAGCTACCAGGTCAGCCCGCAGCATGCGTTGGAGAGCGCGGGCCGGCTGGTCAAGGAAGGCGGCGCCCATGCCGTCAAGCTTGAAGGGGGCGAACGCAGCGCCCGCGCGGTCGAAGCAATCACCAGCGCCGACATCCCGGTGATGGGTCACGTCGGCCTGACGCCGCAATCGGTCCATCGGCTCGGCGGCTTCCGCGTCCAGCGCGATGCCGCGCGCCTGCTTGACGATGCCCTCGCCCTCTCGCAGGCCGGCGCCTTCGCCCTGGTCGTCGAGTGCATTCCCGTCGATCTCGCGGAGCAGATTCGCAAGTCGGTGAAGATCCCGACGATCGGCATCGGCGCCGGCGCCGGTTGCGATGGGCAGGTCCTCGTCACGCACGACATGCTCGGCCTGTACGGCGACCTCCACCCGCGCTTCGTCAAGCAGTACGCTGACGTCGGCTCGTCGATCGCCCATGCCGTGGAAGAGTATTGCCGCGAGGTCCGCGAAGGGGAGTTTCCAGGGCCCGAGCATTCGTTTCGGTCGTGATTCGTATTCTCGGCTGAAGCCCGGGGGTGAGGTACTCCGAACCCCCGGGCTTCGGAGTACCTCACCCCTGAGCTTCATGAACTGAAATCAAAGCAGGGGGTAGTTGCGAAACGCTCGGCATCCGCGAGGGCGGCTTCGGCATCATGATGGCCCGCGGGCTCGTCGATGAAATGTCGTACAACGACAAGAGCAACGAAGTACGGCTGATCAAATACTTTTCTCCGCGCGACAGCCTGTGCCCAAACATGGTCGGCACACCGAATTGATGATCGTCATCCATGATCCATTCTCGCTGGATTCCATTGCTCGGATTGCTGATTGCCGCGCCGGCGCTGGTATTGAGCACGAGTTGTCGCCGCGATGCCGCCGCGCGCATCGTTGTCTATTGCGCCCACGATCGTGAGTTTGCCGAGGATATTCTGAAGGCGTTTGAACAGGAAAGTGGCTTGAAGGTTGAAAAACGCTGGGATACGGAAGCAAACAAATCAGTCCAACTCTACGAAGATTTGATCCGCGAAGCAGCGCAGCCCCGCTGCGATGTGCACTGGAACAACGAAATCCTCGCGACGATTCGGCTCGACCGGAACGGCGTTCTGCAGCCGTATGCTAGTCCGTCAGCGACGCCATATCCGGCTGAATTCAAGGCCAAGGATCACACCTGGACAGCGTTTGCCGCCCGCGCCCGCGTGTTGATCGTCAACACCGACAAGGTCAAGAAAGAGGACTTCCCGAAGAGCCTGGCGGACTTGACGGAGCCGCGCTTCAAGGGGCATATCGCGCTCGCCAAGCCTCTCTTCGGCACCACAGCGACGCAGGCGGCGTGCCTGTTTCAGGCCTGGGGCAGCGAGAAGGCGAGCGGCTTCTATCGCAAGCTGAAGGCCAACGGCGTCGAGCTGGTGGCGGGCAACAAGCAGGTTGCCGTCGGCGTCGGCGTGGGGCAGTATGCGATCGGCCTGACCGACACCGACGACGCCGTCGCCGAGATCGACGCCGGCCGGCCTGTCGCCCTCATCTTCACCGACGGCGACACGCTCTTCATCCCCAACACGATCGCCATGATCAAGGGCTGCCCGAATCCCGAGGGGGCGAAAAAATTGATCGATTACTTGCTCAGCCCCGAGGTGGAACTCAAACTCGCGAAATCGGCAAGCAAGCAGATCCCTCTCAATCCGCAGGTGAAGCTCGATGCGATCCAGCATCTGGAAGCCGCGCGGACCGTGCGGCAGCTGCCGGTCGATTTCCTCAAGGCCGTGGAGAGTTGGAAGGATTCGCAGGAATTCCTGCTGAAAGAGTTTGGACTGCGATAACCCCGTTTTCGTTTAGCGCTCGCAAACTGCCGCGCGAGCGCTAAACGTAAACAGTTTAATGATGCGCATGTCCGTGATCGTGCCCGTGAGCCGGCGGATCGAGATTGATATCGTGCGGTGTCCAGTGCAGCACGGTTTGCAGCCAGCCGCAGAACATGGCGATGCCGGCAAACATGCTCACGTAGCCGAGCTGCCACCAGAAATTGGGCAACCCGCACGACGCACAGGGGCGTGCATCGATGCGCGACCACACGATGGCAATGAGCAAGAGCAAGAGAACTGCCGGCGCCCAGGCGCCGCAGGCCAGGAAATGGCGTGTCTTCTTCCAGTTGATGCCCCACAGGCACCAGGCCGCCCAGACGATCCACAATAGCCAATGGAAGCCAAGCGACGCCAGCTGGATGACGAGCGTGCCGAGGGTGTGGAAAAGCAGCACCACCGTTTGCCAAATGCTGGGGTCTGGGTCCATCATGAAATCCCTGTGCGAATCGGAAGCGAACTCATCACAGGAAACATAGGATTCAGGGCGGCGATCGGCAACGTGGGCGAGCGGGTACGGCAAATGGCTACTCAGGCCAGACTACTGCCTCATTGCCAGCGCGCGTCGTAAAGGCGACCCACACCGTGGGGCTGATGGAATTATGCACGCCGCGCACGCTGCCGTCGCCGAAGAGCCAGTTCACGCCGGTGGTGTGGGCACTGTTGGTGTCTTCGACATGTTCCTGCGGGTTGTTGGCCACGCGCCCCTCGGCGATCGTGCCCGAATTGGTCAGGACGAGCACGCCCTCCCCTTCGATGCTGTAGCTGGGATTGAGCACCGGCGGCACGCACGCCCCGGTGACGGCGCCGACCCACGTCGTCATCGGCGATTGCCGGCTGCCTCGCTCGCCCACGAAAAACGTCTGGCTCGATCCATCGGTCATGTCAGCAAAGCGAACGCGGCTATTGCGCAACAGCACGCCTTGAGCGCCGTTGCCCGTGTCAGGGAAGGCCGTAACCTCATAGACGCCGGCCATGCCAACGTAATTGCCGAACGCGATTTCACAGATTGGGGCGCCCGCGGCATTCTTCGTCCAGAAAGTCAAACCCGCCGGACTGTCGGAAGGGCACAGGAAAACCGACATGCTCGTCGTGCGCGCGGCCGCGTTCGCTGGATGAGCGATGTCCAGGCCAAAATTGATCTGCTTGTACAGCGGCCCCTGTTCGAGGTATGGAAGCAGATGAGCGGCCCAGCCCCAGCCGGGCCCCATACTCGGACCATCCAGTGTGGCCGAGGCCGAGCTGAATCCAGGCGGGAAGTACAAGCGATCGCCATGGTAAGCGTGAAAGGCCACGCCGATCTGCTTCAGGTTGTTGGTGCATTGCGTCCGATTAGCCGCCTCGCGCACCTTCTGCACCGCAGGTACGAGCAAGCCAATCAGAATGGCGATGATCGCGATCACCACCAGAAGCTCGATCAGAGTGAAGCCGACACGTCGCGAGTTTCGCATAGGAGCACCTCGTTGATACAACGTATAACAAAAACGGATCATACAAAGTATAACCAAAGTATAACAACGTTAGACCTGATTTCAAGAGTCTTTTCAGGATTCCTTAAAAAAAGTGTAAGTCTATTTATATCAAGGTGATGAGTTCATGATAATCCGTTTCGGTATTACCTTGTATTTTCATTCAATGGTTTCAGCGGGGAATGGGTGTCGCAGAACGAAATAAACGAAACTACATCGTGCCGTTTTGTCCCGTGGGTCGGCGGAGCCCGACATGAATCCGAATTTGCCCAGGCAGATCTGCCGAGACCATTGGACCGGGTGCTCATACAATAGCGACGCTCCCCTTACCGCATCCCGCCATCACCACTTTTCATTACGAGGTGTCCCTATGCGAAGTCTCTTCTGTGCCCCGCTGTTGCTCGGCCTGGCTGTGCTGGTTCCACTACCGTACCTCGACGCCGGCGAGTTCAAGCTCGAACCTGGTTTCTCGCTGCTCTTCAACGGCAAGAACCTCGACGGCTGGCAGACCAAAGGCAAGAAGGAATCACTCGACGGCAAGACCGAGGCGTTCAAGGGACGCATCAAGGTGGAGAAAGGCTCGATCCTCATCGATTACACGATGAAGGGGGATTCTTACATCGAGACGACGAAGCAGTTCGCCAAGGACGTCACTATCCGATTCGACTTCAAGGCTGGCGCCGCCTGCAACAACGACTTCTTCCTGCGCGGCACCAAGTTCGACGTCGTGCTCAAAGGACTCAAGAACGTCAAGGAAGGCGAATGGAGCGCCATGGAGATCAGCGTCAAGGGAGACACGGTCGTGCACAAGATCAACGGCGATACGGTGCGAACCTCCAAGACCAAGACCGAAAGCAGCTCGTTCATGATCCGCGCCGAGTTCGGCGTCATCGAGGTCAAGAACATCCGCTTCCAGGAATAGCAGGCAGCCGTCGGCAGGCAGCAGGCAGCCGGGCCCCGTGATGCGTGCCGCGATTCACGGGGCGTTTTTGTGCGCCGGACCCTACAATAGGCGACAAGGTCATCAGGTCCGGAGCATCGCCATGCAAATCTTGCGTAGTATCGCGGCCATCGTCGTCGGCTTCATCGTCTCCATGATCGTGATTATTGCCGTCAAATCCGTCAACGGTATCGTTTACGCTCCCCCCGGCGATAAGCCGCTCATGGAGCGCATTTCGGACTTGCAAAACGATAAGAAGGCAATGAAAGCATGGATCGAAAGCATTCCCACGCCCGCGATGGCAATACTTCAGGTCGCCTGGTCGTTGGGCACGCTTCTCGGCGGCGGCCTGGCGGCGCTGATTGCGTCGCGTGCCCGCATATTGCACGCGGGAATAATCGGCGGCGTGGTCCTGCTTCTTACCATCGTCAACCTCTTCATGATGAAGGCAGAATGCGACTATTCACACCCTGATTGGTTGCTCATCACCGGACTGCTCCTTCCCTTGCCAACGTCGCTGCTGGCCGGCAAACTCGTGGCACGGTGGCGTCGCCCAGCACCGGCGGCGTCGGAGAACCAGCCATGAAGACTTCGGTCGTTGGCTTGCTTTTGCTGTTGGGGATCGCCACGACGACACAGGCAGCCCCGCTCCAGGCCGGCGCTGCGCGGATTGACATCACGCCGCCGCTCGGCTTTCCGATGTGGGGATACGCCGCCCGCAAGGACGCCCCCAGCGTCAAGGTGCGCGATCCGCTGTCGGCACGGGCCGTTGTCCTCGCCGTCGGCGCCAGCAAGATCGCTCTCGTCAGCCTCGATCTGGGCCGAGCGCCGACGCGCCAGAGCATGGCCAACATCCGCAAGCAACTCAAGAACACGACGCAGATCGAAAACATCTTCCTCGTCGCCAGCCACACGCATCATGGCCCGGTGCTGGAAATGGACACCTGGCCCGACAAGGACAAACCCTACGTTCGCACCTTGGAAGAGAAACTCGTCAAGGTCATCACCGACGCGAACAAGAACCTGCAACCAGCCCGGCTCGGCATCAGCTCGCACGAAATCCCGTTCAATCGCAATCGCCATTCCAAGCGTGCCGATCGCCCCCTCGACAAGGAGATGATCCTCATCCGCCTCGACGACGATAAAGGAAAGGCGATCGCGCATCTCGTCAATTTCGCCGCACATCCGACCATGCTGCCGCACAAGCTGCACGAGTTCTCGCACGATTGGCCCGGCTTCTTCGCTCAGCACGTCGAGAAGGAGTTGGGCGGCCAATGTCTGTTCCTGCAAGGCGCTGCCGGTGATTTGTCATCGAACGCGCAGGGTGAATCGGGCCCAGAGAAATTCGGCGCCTCCGTCGGCAGGTTCGTCGTCGAGAAAAGCGTCAAAATGAAGTGCGCTCTGGCGGAGGCGAAGAAGCTGCAAGCACGCGAGCGTGATTTCAAGTTCACCTCGCGGATCGATCTCAGCAATCCGATCTTGCATGCTGCCTATGCGTTCGCGTTCTTCCCGGCGATCGTCGATTTCTACGAGCGTGAGTACCGCGAAGGCGTCCGCCCGCATCTTACAACAGCCCTGTTCGATGGCCGCATCGGCTTCGCCGGCGTCTCTGGTGAACTCTTCACGAGCCACGCGATCCAGCTCAAACGTCGGGCCCGACTCGACCATCTGCTCGTGTTCGGCTACTGCAACGACTACCAGCAGTACTTCCCCACGATCGAGGCGATTGCCGAGGGTGGCTACGGCGCGGATACTACGGTAAGCCCCATCGAGATCGGCGCCGGCGAACGCATGATGGACCAGGCTCTGATGGATTTGCTGGAGTTGCAAGGGAAGGTTCGGCAGAAAAAGTGAATCGATTTCCCGTTTAGCGCCCGCATGGCGCTGCGGGCGCTAAACGAAGGTTTTATTTCACCACGCGCACGCGCAAATTCCGAATCGCCACCGGCCCGTGATCGGCTTGCAGCATCAGCGGCCCTTCGTACATCTCTTTATTCACCCAGCGATCGCCGGTCGGCGTCAACAGCTCTTGCTTTTCGTGGATCACCTGCCCGTTCAGCACCGCCTTGAGGATCATCGCGTTCTTGAACTTCTTGCCGTCCTTGTCGAAACGCGGCGCGAGGAAAACGATATCGAGGGTCTGCCATTCGCCCGGCGCTTTGCAGGCGTTGACCTTGGGGGCGATCCCCTTGTCGAGGTGCGTGTAGCGGCCCTTCTGAATCTCGGCGCGCGGGTAGATGCCGCCGCAGTCTTCGCCTGAGACTTCCTTTTTGCCGAAGCTGTCGCAGATCTGGATTTCGTAATGCCCATGAAACTTGATGCCGGAGTTGGAGCCCTTGGGAAGGTTGAATTCGAGATGGATTTCGACGTCGGCGAATTTCTCCTTGGAGTAGAGATTGGCGGTGCGCCCCTTGGCCCCGTTGTACCAGACGCCCTTGCCGGCCGTGGCGACGAACTTGCGCGCGTTCTTCGGATCAAGCTCGACGCCGGCGACTTGCGTCCACTCGCCGTGCGGTGTCTTCCACATGCTCAGGTCGAATTCCCCGGGCGCGCCGAGTCCCGTCACGGGCCGGGTCGCGCAGACAGCAAACATCGCGAAAACGCCGAGGCAGGTAATCCGGATCAACATGGGTCACTCGATTGATTCAAGGTTCGCGGTAGAATCCGACAACTCTTACAATACAAGCCGGTGCACGGAACTGCCAGCGCCGCCGCCGGCAACCGCCTGAACGCTCGGCTGTTTCACGCAATTCCGCGTGCGAAACCGCCAAGCGTAACATCCTCCACGACCGATCAACTGCAATAATTGGCGCATTCGTCGCCCACCCCTTGCGGGAATCGCCCCGTTCCGCGATGATGAATTCAATCAGCCCCGCCTGGCGTCTATCACAAGGAATCGCGCATGCCAATCCGCCGTTGCCTTCTCGTCGTCTCCCTTGTTCTCATGCCAGTGCACGCTGACGCCGCCAAGGTCAAGGTTTGGCATCAGTACCAGCAGAGCCATTACGAGAAGGCGAAGTTCCAGCAGACTGTGGTCACCAGTGAAGGCGCCTTGCGGCTGTCGCGCCAGGTCAAGCCGCTCGCGGGCCTGGAGGCGGCTAACGTCTGGGACCTTGTCGAGGACAAGGCCGGCAACCTCTACGTTGCGACCGGTGATGAAGGCAAGCTCTACAAAGTCACGCCCGAAGGCAAGACGAGCGTTGTCCACACCAGCAAGGATAGCCACATCTTTTCGCTCGTGGCGACGCCGGAGGGAAACATTTACGCCGGTACCGGACCGACGGGGAAACTCTTGCGCATCAGCACCGACGGAAAGGTGACGACGGCCGCCGACAATCTCGACTCCTACGTCTGGAGCCTCGTGTATGATCCTGCGTCGCAGAGCGTCTACGCCGGCACCGGGCCGAAGGGGAAAATCTTTCGCGTGGCGCCCGACGGCAAGGCGAGCGTTTTCTACGCAACCAAGCAGGAACACATTCTCTGCCTGGCGATGGGCGAGAAGGGCACGCTTTACGCCGGCACCGATAAGGGGGGGCTGATCTATCGCATCAGCCCGGCGGGAAAAGGCTTCGTCCTGTATCACGCCAATCAGCCCGAAGTGCGGGCGCTGCACGTGACGCCGGAAGCCGTCTACGCGGGCACCAGCGCCCCGGTGGCACGCAAGGGGAGTGGCTTTACGGGACCAAAGCTTGACGACACGCGTCCCTCAGGGCCCGGTGAAAACTCGCTCTATCGCATTGCCCCCGACGGCACCGTGCGCGAACTCTATCGCGACAAGACGATGATCCTTCGCCTCGGCCAGCATCACGGCAAGCTGCTCGTCGCCACCGGCATGCAGGGGCAGCTCTTCGAGGTCAACGAAGCGAGCAAAGAGAAGACCGAGATCGCCCGGCTTGACGTTGGCCAAATCCATTGCCTTTTGCAACGGCGCGACGGCTCCATCGTTCTCGGCACCGGTGACGCAGGCAAGCTGTTCGTTCTGGAGGATCGCTTCGCCGCCACCGGCACCGTCCTGTCCGAAGTCCTCGACACCAAGCTGCAAAGCAAGTGGGGCGCGATGAGCTGGAAGACCAGCACGCCCACGGGCACCTCGGTCATGGTCGCCGTCCGTAGCGGCAACGTCGCGGAGCCGGACGGGACCTGGAGTGCGTGGTCCGCCGAGCAAGCCGATGCTGTCGAATCGAAGGCAAAGGCCCCGCTGGGCCGCTATCTGCAATATCGCGTGACCATGACCAGCGACAACCCGAAGGTGACGCCGGAGTTCCGCCAGTTCGCGCTCCGCTATCAAACGATCAACCAGGCGCCGGAGATCGCCAGCCTCGAAGTGCCGGACCTCGATACGAAGGACATCGAGAATGCCAAGAAGCTCAAGATCCGCTGGGCCGCCAGCGATCCGAACGAGGACGAGCTGACCTTCAACATCTACTGCAAGAAAGAAGGCTGGAAGGATTGGGTCTTGCTCGAGGAAAACCACGACAAGAGCAACTACGACTGGGACACCACCGGCATCCCGTCGGGCGTCTATCAGATCAAAATCGTCGCCAGCGATCGCAAGGACAACGCCGAGGAGGATGCGCTGGCCGCCGAGCGGATCAGCACGCCGGTGCCGGTAACCCATCTGCCGCCGAGCGTGACGCTGAAGGTGGTCGGCTTCGAGAACGGCGCCGCCATCATCGAGGCGAGCGCGACCGATCCCTATGTGCGCCTGACCGAGGCATCCTTCGCCGTCGATGGCAAGCGCTGGACGAATGTCTTCCCCGTGGACGGGCTCTTCGACAGCAAGACCGAAACCTTCCGGTTCAAGACCGACGCCCTGCGGGCCGGCACGCACGTGCTGGTCCTGCGCGTCCGTAATGCCGCGGGCAATTATGGCTCAGGCGATGTCGTGATACGAAAGGAGTAGTGTAGACCTCACGCTCCGCGTGAGGAGATCGTTACGCAGAGCGTGACGACGACACTGACACGCCATGACCAGCGAGTACCAAGCCGCCCTCGACAGCGCCGCCTTGTTCGACCTCAGCGACCGCTCCAAGATAGAGCTGGCTGGCAAGGACTCGCGCGACTTCCTGAACGCCCTTTGCACGCAGGATGTCAAGAACCTGGCCATCGGTTCCACCTGCGAAGCATTTCTGACGACGAATAAGGCCCGCGTCATCGCTCATGTCTGGATTACTCATCGCGAATCGAACGTCCTCTTGCTCGACGCGGTTGCCGGCCAAACCGACAAGCTGTTGCAGCATCTCAACCGCTATCTCATCAGCGAGCAGGTGGAGCTTGCCGACCGGACTCAAGAATTGGGCATGCTGCGCCTGGTCGGTCCGAAGGCGGCGGAGCTGATAAACAAGCTGGCGATCATGCCGTCGCGCCAACATCGCTTGCTGGCGCTGGACGGCTTCGACTTGATCGGTCTGGGTTCGGAAATCAGCACGCAGCGGCAGCGCCTTATCGATGCCGGCGCGGTCTTGTCCGGCCCCTCAACCTACCAAATACTCCGGATCGAAGCGGGCCTGCCAGAATATGGCATCGATATCGATGAGGACCGCCTGGCGATGGAAGTGAACCGCACGGCGCAAGCGATCTGTTACACCAAGGGTTGCTATCTCGGCCAGGAAACCATCGTCATGGCCCGCGATCGCGGCCAGGTCAACCGCCTTTTGATGGGCGTGAAAGTCGCATCGGGCGAGCCGTTAACGCCGGGCACAAAATTATTTCGCGCCAGTGAAGAGGTCGGGCACGCCACATCATCGGTGTTCTCGCCGCGGCTTGGCCAGGTGATCGCGATTGCTTACTTGCGCAGAGGCAGCTGTGAGCCCGGTACCGAACTGGTGGTTGAGCCGACGAGGGATGGACGCACTGCCGTTGTCGAGGCGTTGCCATTCTGCGGCGGCGCTTCTCTTACGCTGCCATAGAGCGCGAGGAATGCGACCAGGTTGAATAGCGCGTGCGCTGTGATCGGTCCGATCAAGCTCTGCGTGCGCCGCGCCATCCAACCGAAGACAACTGCCAAGAGAATCAGCGCCAGGGGTCCGGGCCAGGCTTGCATGTGGGCTACCGCAAAGAACATCGCCGAGCCGAGGATCGCCAGGTCGGCGTTCGCGTCGGCCCACTGCCGTCGGCGTTCGTCGGCCTGTTGGCGTACTTGCAACAGCGTCTGGGCAACCTGCTCTTTTAAGATACTCTCGCTCGTCTCCGGTGCAGAAGCAACCGGTTGAAGTTGCCATTCGAAGCGTTCCGTCTCGGTGAGCTTGAATCTACGCGCCATGCGTAGCAAGAGGAAGCCGTACACCGCCACGAGGGATCCTGCAAACAGCATCGGCGGCAGGTATTCGAGAATTGCCCAGGGCTGCGCCGAGGGCGTGTACCACATGGCGGCGAAGAAAATCGTCATGACGCCGACGGTGACATGTCCGCGCAGCGATGCGCGGCGCAGCCAGCCCTGCAAGATGCCGCGGAAGACGATCTCTTCAACGAGCGGCGCTGCCACAATCGCCTGGAAGCCGAGCAGAATCCATTCCCACTCGTCCAGATTCTGTTTGCCCAGTTCGGTGAGTTGGTGCGGGCGTTCGGGAACGATCACGGTAAAGACCGTGTAAAGCCCGAGAACGACGGGCGTCGCCACGATGAACGCAGCCAACCCAAGGGCCAGGTTGGCTGGCCAACGCGCCCAGGAAACTCCGTATTGATGCGGCCGGGTTCGGCTGCGGGCGAAATGGAGGGCCAAAACCATGCCAAGAGTCACCGCCAGGATCAACGGGCTGCTGATGATCTGGCATCGCTCCAGGTACAACTTCAGGGCTGGCGTGGGCGGCTCGAACTCCGGTTCCGTGCCCAAGAGAGGCACAAAAAAACGCAGCTTCAACAAGACGGCGATGATGATCAGCGGAAAGCCGAACATCACGCACCAGGTCAGGACGACGTCAAACCCGCTCCAACTCCCCGGCCGAAGTCGCGGCAGCGGCAGCCAGCGCCTCCTGAGCATCGGCACGAACAGCCACATGCCCACCAGAACCAGCACCCCGATCCCTGCCATGACCGCGTAGGCGATGCCGTTCCACTTGAGATCGCGCAACCAATCCTCACTCACGATAATTCCCTTTTTCGGATAACATAAACGCGGGGCCGAGCGCACGTATCCCACAGTTTATGGGTTTCTCAATTGAGCGATATCCTCGAACGCATCGTCGCCGCGAAAAGGCAAGAGATCGAACGTCGCCGCGCGGCGATTGCGATCACGCAACTGGAGGCGTGCCTGGCCAACGCGCCGCCGGTGCGTGATTTTCGCGCCGCGCTCGTGAATCCGAGCCTGAGCGCCAGCGAGGGGCTAGCCGGGCCCTTCGCTGGCGCTCAGGCTCGGACAGCGGAATTGTCCGTCATTGCGGAGGTCAAAAAGGCGTCTCCGTCGGCCGGAGTTCTGCGTGCCGACTTCGACCCGGTCGCGATCGCACGTATCTACGAAGCCAACGGCGCCAGCGCAATCAGCGTGCTGACCGATGAGCCGTTTTTCCAGGGGTATCTATCGTATCTGTCGGCCATCCGTCAAGCTGTCGCGCTGCCGGTGTTGCGCAAGGACTTTATTCTCGACCGCTATCAGGTCGTCGAGGCGCGCGTCGCCGGCGCCGACGCCGTGCTTCTGATCGCCGAAATTCTGGGCGCGAAGGAACTGCCGGCTCTGCTCAACGACATCCACGCGCTCGGCATGCACGCCCTGGTTGAACTGTATGATCGCGAGAATTTGCCGCGTATTTTGGACGCGGGCGCCAAGATCGTCGGCGTCAACAATCGCAACTTGCGGACCTTTGTGACGAGTCTCGATCACACGCTCGACCTGATGCGAGACATCCCGGTCGATTGCTGTCTCGTCAGTGAAAGCGGCATCCGCACCCGCGCCGACATGCTGCGATTGGAAGGAGCGGGCGTGAAGGCAGTCCTCATCGGCGAGACCTTCATGCGTGCCGCCGACATTGGCCAAAAACTGCGCGAACTGCGAGGCGAGGGATGAACCTGTCGGTCCACGTCGCGGATTGCATGAGCCGGCTCCGCCTCGAACACACGACCGGCGTGGTCGCCGTCTCGGGCGGGCCGGACAGCGTGGCGCTGGCCTACCTCTTGATCGAGCAAGTTCGCGCGGGGAAGCTCGATCGGCTGATTCTCGCCCACGTCAACCATCAATTGCGCGGCGACGAAAGCGACGGCGACGAGGCCTTCGTCCAATCCCTTCCCACTCTCTGGCAGCTAGCGGACAATCCGCGCGTGGTTTGTCGGACGACGCGCATCGACGTGGCCTCGCTGGCAAAGGCGGAACACGACAATCTCGAAGCCGTTGCACGCCGCGAGCGTTATCGCTGGCTCACCGAAGTGGCGAGGCAAGAGAACGCGGCCTGGATCGCCACAGGCCACACCGCAGACGATCAAGCGGAAACAGTTTTATTTCGACTCTTACGCGGCAGCGGAGTGCTCGGCCTGGGCGGAATGGCGGAGTGTAGTCATCACGGTCCGCGTGATGAAGCCCTCACGCGGAGCGGGAGGGCTACTCTCGCTTCGGCCATTTTGCTGGTACGGCCGCTGTTGTCAGTGCGCCGGCAGGCGGTGCTCGATTATGTGAACGATAACCACATCCCCTATCGCGTCGATTCATCCAATCGCGATGTGCGATTCACGCGCAATCGGCTGCGGCTTCAGCTGCTGCCACAATTGCAATCGCACTACAATCCTGCCGTCGTCGAGGTGTTGTGCCGATTGGGGGAGCAAGCGCGCGAATTGCAGGAGGAAACGGAGCGGCAAGCGCTCAGTCTGTTGGTGAAGACGGAGCTGCCCAGAGCCAACAAGATGCTAATTTTCTCCGTCGAGCGACTGAAGATTTGTGGCGCCAACGAGATACGGGAGATGTTCCGGTCCGTCTGGAAGCGCGAAGCTTGGCCAATGGGTGAAATGGATTTTGAAAGTTGGCATCGCCTGGTCGGAATCGTCCAAGGGACGCTGACAGCCTGCGATTTCCCTGGAAAAATCCATGCGCGGCGCCTCGGCCGTGTGATTCAGGTTGTGCCGGAATAATCGTTATTATCATGCCTGAATTATCTAAGTTACGCAAGCGTTCCATTTTTTGTAATTGACCCACGCCAGCAACAGTTTATCATGAAGTAGAGAGTAAATTGTACCTGTGGTCGCACCTTCCCGCCTCATCACTCCTCCAGCGCCGTTGGGGTTTCGCGGAATGGGCGACAAGAAAGCACCTCCATGGCGACCGACACGAGCCATCGCGTCGAAGACATTGCGCACGAACTCTTTCAGGTGGTCACGCAGATCTGCCTGTCCACGCTCCGTGGCAGGCGGCGCAACGGCGACCTGAAGGAAGTCGAGTTCCTCACGTTGTCGCTCCTGCAGGCCAACGGCACGCTGATCGTCGGCGATATCCAGCGCGTGCTGGGCATCTTGCCGGCGCAGATGTCGCGCGTCATTCGGGCGCTCGAAAATCGCGAGCGGCCCTTGATCCAGTGCCGCATCAACTCGCGCGACAAACGCAAGATTGACGTTGAGCTAACCGCGCAGGGCGAGAAGACCTTGGTCGACTACCAGGGCAAGCGCGTGGGCCGAATCGTCGAGCAATTGACCAATCTTTCGGACGACGACCAGGACGACATGATCCGCACGCTCAACAAGCTGCATGGCTTGCTCGATCCGAGGTAACCCATTTCACACGCCGGCTTGAGTCCACGACCCCGCAGTGCAAGCAAGGGAATGCATTCCCTTGCTTGCGCTGCGGGCTTGTCGGCGAATTTGTTGAGCGCCTAATTCCCGTCACGCCCCAAATTGCTTATGATGTTCTGCATCGAAGCAATCACTCCAGCAAAAGGGGGCTCGGCATGAAATCACTCAAACTAGCCTTGGCATTCGTCGCGCTCAGCGCGGTCGCGGGACTCGCTTATGTCGCGCAGCAGACAGACGCGAGCGGTTCGAACATGGTGTCGGCAGCGCAGGCCTTCCTCGGTGGCTTGACCGCCGAACAGAAGAAGCAGGCGACCTTCGAGTTCGACAGTGACGAACGCTTCAATTGGCACTTTATTCCCCTTCAGGATAAGGAAACTCGCAAATACACGCGCAAGGGCGTTCCCATGGAGGAGATGGACGGCCAACAGAAGAAGGCCTCGCTGGCTCTCCTCAAGAGCGGCATGAGCGAAACTGGGAACACCGCCGTTACGACCATCATGAGCCTGGAAGCAATCCTGCTCGAACAGGAGGGGCCCAAGAGCGCCATGGTCCGCAATCCCGGCTGGTATTTCTTCACCGTCTTTGGCACGCCAAGCAAGACCGCCAAATGGGGCTGGCGCGTCGAGGGGCATCACTTGTCGATCAACTTCACCATGGAAGGCACGCAAGTCGTTAGCTCCACGCCGTGCTTCTTCGGCGCCAATCCCGCCGAGGTCAAGGGCGGATCCAACAAGGACAAGCGCATCTTACCCCAGGCCGAGGATCACGCCCGCGAGCTTTTCAAGTCGCTCGATGAAGATCAGCAGAAGATCGCTCGGCAGGCCAAGCCGTTCGGCGAACCCGATGCCCGCAAGAAGACGCCGAACGTCGGCAAACCGCTCGGCCTGGCAGCCTCGAAAATGACCAAGGAGCAAAAAGCAACGCTCAACAAGCTCGTCAAGAGCTACACCGAACGCATGCCGGCGGATGTCGCGGCACTGGAGTGGAAGCAAGTGAAAGATGGCGGTTTCGACAACGTCCACTTCGCCTTCACCGGCTCGACCGAAGGCGTTGGCAAGGGCTTCACCTACCGCGTGCAGGGCCCGAGCTTCGTCATCGAGTTCCTCAATATCCAGAACGATGGAGCGGGCAATCCCGCCAATCACATCCACAGCTGCTGGCGCCGCCTCAAGGGCGACTTCGGGCTCTAAGGAGTATTGAACCACGGGGAGCACGGGAAGGATCTGAGTGTGTACACTCTCAATCTTCCCCGTGCTCGCCGTGGTGGTTTTTTCTTCACATGGCAACTATCACGCTCGAACAAGCGATGTTTCTTCGTCCCGATCGGGCAGAGCCGCAACTCAAGGCATGCTCGCCGGGATTCGGCGACGCCTGGCTGCCTGACGCCCAGCATCTCATCCTCGGCTTCGGCAACCGCCTCGCCGGGATGCGCTGCCCGCTGGCGGTCTTCGCCAAGCCGATCGGGTCCAAGCACATCGCCGTCGTGCGTGTGATGGATCAAACGCCCGTCTTTCCAACGGGACTGCGTTTTCATTTCCTCGTCGTCGAACGGAAAATCTACGAAGCCTGGATTCGCGACCCGTTCCTGTTGGCCGAAAAGATTGAGCCGACCTGGGACGCGCCAGCCGCGCTGCCGGCACTGATGATTCCCGAGGAGATGTTCCAGCCACGCACTTTGGCCCAGGTGCAAGGCGTGCTCAAACGCATCAAGTCGGCGGCGCTGCGCGAGGGGGAAGACCCCGAAGCGCCTGATTTCGAGCGCACACCCGAGAACTCCGAGAGCCCGGCACTTTTGGGAGGCGCGCAGATTCTTGTCGACGGCGGCCGGCTTGTCTTCGAACGGCCCGAAGGCGATCTCCGCATGGTCGCAGGCCTTTGGCTTCTGCTCCCCGAGGCGACGCGCATTCGGCTTTGGCCCACCAGCTTCGCCTTTAGCCAGGAGCTGGAATTCGACGTGCTCGTCATGCCGCGGCTGGATGAAATGGTCCTCGAAAGCTACACGACCGAGGAGCAGGCGGCCGACTATCCCGAAGGGACCTACGAAATAGCGATGCAGCGTGCCGCCGAGCAGGGGAATCAGGCAGATCTTGACGGCGTCTTTAATCGGCGCGACAGCCATCACACCATTCGGCTCGCACTGCTGCTCCTGGTGGCAGTATCGGTGCTCGTGGTACTGTCGCGCTGGATGGACGCCTGGATTGCGCCGCAGCCCAGTTCGCTGTCCGTGGCGCAAAAACAGGCCGTGGGCGCTGCCGCGATTGTAGCAGCGAACGATCCGTGGGCGCAACTGGGTATGATCGCCTACTGGCAGAAGCATTGGAAAACGGAGGAAACGCCCCGTGAGCAAAAGTGACGAGCTTGTGCTGGTGATTCCGACCGCGGTTTTCCACGCGGCCGGCCTGTTCCACGGTTTATGCCGAAATGTGGAACACTATCTGCCAACACTACTCGATCCCGCCCATTTTTCGTTCCTGCCACGCTCCCGCGCAGAAGATGATCCGAGCTTCAAGCAACTGATTCCGTATGTGATCCTGAAATATCGCGACCATCTGTTCCACTACACGCGCGGTAAGGGCGGCGGCGAAAAGCGATTGCGGGCGCTGCGCTCGGTCGGTATCGGCGGGCACATCAATCCGGCCGATCATGTGACGGGCGAGCATCCGTATCGCCACGGACTCCTGCGTGAAATCGCGGAAGAAGTTGTCCTCGGAACGACCTATCAGGAAACCTGTCTCGGCTTCATCAACGACGACTCAACGCCGGTCGGCCAGGTTCATCTGGGCATCGTGCATCTCTTTGAACTCGACACGCCGAACGTACAGCGGCGCGAAGCCGATCTGGCCGACGCCGGGTTTGCAACGATTACTGAATTGGTGCGAGCGAAGGACGCGTTCGAGACGTGGTCGCAGTTTGTGCTGGCGGAGTTGGCGGCAAAATAGCCCGCAGTGCCAGCAAGGGTTTTCGTCCCTTGCTGGCACTGCGGGCTCGCAAATAGGTCACGACATATTCATTCCCATCAGGAACTCCGCGTTCGTTTTCGTCTTGCGGAGCCGGCTGACGAGCATTTCCATGGCCTCGACCGGGTGCATGTCGCTCAAGACTCGCCGCAGGAGGCGGATCTTCTCGACCTCGGCGGGATGGAACAGCAACTCTTCCTTGCGGGTGCCGGAGCGGTTGATGTCGATGGCGGGCCAAACACGCTTATCGACGAGTCGGCGATCCAGATGAAGCTCCATGTTGCCGGTGCCTTTGAACTCCTCGAAGATGACGTCATCCATGCGGCTGCCGGTGTCGATGAGGGCGGTCGCGAGGATGGTCAAGCTGCCGCCGTCTTCGGTCTGGCGGGCGGCGCCGAAGAATCGCTTGGGCCTCTGCATGGCGTTGGTATCGAGACCGCCGGAGAGGAGCTTGCCGCCGGAGGGGGCTTCGGTGTTGTGAGCACGCGCGAGCCGGGTGACGGAGTCGAGCAGAATGACGACGTCCTTGCCGCCTTCGACCATGCGTTTGGCTTTTTCGAGGACGATGTCCGCGACGTGGACATGCTCGTCGGACGGCTCGTCGAAGGTGCTGGCGACGACCTCGCAGTTGGGGCCGGCGACGGTGCGAGCCATGTCGGTCACTTCCTCGGGCCGTTCGTCAACGAGCAGCACGATGAGGTAGCATTCCGGATGGTTCTTGATCAAGCTCAGGGCGATTTTCTGCAAGAGGATAGTTTTGCCGGCGCGGGGCGGTGACACGATCAGGCCGCGCTGTCCTTTGCCGATCGGCGTCACCATATCGACGACGCGCATGTTCAACTCTTCCGCGCTCGTCTCGAGAATGAGCCGGCGGTTGGGATGCAGCGGCGTCAGGTCCTCGAAGGTCGTTGGCGAAATCCGTTCTTCGGGATTCATGCCATTGACGAGATCGACCTGCATCAGCGCGAAGTTGTCCTGCCCTTCGACGGGCAACCGGATCGGGCCTTCGACGACCAGGCCGGTCTTCAGGCCGACGCGGCGGATCTGGCTCGGAGAAACATAAATGTCCTCGGGTGAAGCCAGATAGTTATGCGCCGATGAACGCAGGAAGCCGTACCCGTCCGGCAACACTTCCAGCGTGCCGGAGCCGCGCACGATAAGCCCGCGTTCGATCTGCTTGCGCACGATGGACATGATCAGCTGGCTGCGACTCATGCCGGTGTGTTCGAAGATGCCTTCCTTCTCGGCAAACGCGAACAGCTTCGGCATGGCAAGACGATAGAGATCGTCGAGCCGCGTGGCGTTGGCGTGGGCCGGCGACAAGGGAGACACCGGTGCGGGCGTCGGCAGCGCAGGGGCCGGAGCGGGAATGTGGGCGGCATCGCCAGGCCCCACGGGTGATGGTTTACGGATGATACGACGACGCACGGCGCCTGCCGCGGTGCCGCTTGTCGAAGAGGTTGGAGTAACGTTACTCGAACCTTCGTCGCCACGTGCGACGGCCATAGCAATTCCTCCAAAAACAATGATGCTTGCGCTGCCCATCAAGGGCAGCCTGAACTCAGTTACACAACAATACGTATCTTGCTCCCGCGACTGGACGGAGCGGGCAAAAGATCAACGCAAACCAATTCGATGGTTCAAGGGCGCACGAAATCCTTCGTAGATGCCTGAAAAACGGAAAAATGCGGTCATGGGTGGTGAAAGACACTGCGATGTCCCGCGAACATTCATTGTGAACGTCAACGAGGCAGGAAAGCGAGACTTCCTTTCAACCCCCCCCCCTCCCTGAGCAGGGTGCAATTACCATGGTATCTTGGTCAAAAGCCATAAAAAAGGGAAGCACAATTTCGCCAGATTTTCAACAATTACGGTTGGCTAGGGTGTAGGATTGGCAAATTGCTGAAATCCTTGAGCGGATGCGTAATACCTCCGCGCGTTCAAGATGTATATCTATTATGGCACGGTTTGCTAAATTGGAAAGGGCAAAAATTCGTTCGCGGCGAAATTTGTTTGCCCAACCGGTTTACGTTTAGCCCCCGCAGGCGCACTGCGGGCGCTAAACGTAAACCAGAATTGATCAAATAAACGATGGAACCTCTCGCCACCGCCCCCGGAACCTCGACCTTCCGCACCAGCCGCGGCCGATCCTCGCCGCTCGGCGCCACGCCCCTGGCCGAGGGCATCAATTTCGTTCTCATGTGCCGGCACGGCACGTCGGTCAATCTCGTCTTGCAGGACATCAACAGCAACGACATCCTGACCGAGATCCCGCTCGATCCGCGCAAGAATCGAACCGGCGATCTGTGGCACATCCATGTCTACGACCCCCCGAAGGTTTTCCGCTACGGCTGGCGCATCAGCGGCCCCAAGGGGGGCGGGCATCGCTTCGATCCCAGCCTTGTTCTTCTCGATCCGAACTGCACCGGCGTCGCCGACGGCACGCGCTGGGGCTGCAACGGGCATTACTTTAACGGCGTCGATCACACGCACGGCACCCATCGCCGCAGCTTGTATCATCGCCGGCATTACGACTGGCGCGAAGACTGCCCGCTGGTTACGCCGCTCGAAGACTCGATCGTCTACGAACTGCACGTGCGCGGCTTCACCATGCACCCGGCTGCGCTAGTTTCCAGGCCCGGCACATTTGCCGGTCTGGTCGAGAAAATCCCCTATCTGCAACAGCTCGGAATTACCGCCGTTGAGCTATTGCCGGTTTTCGAGTTCGACGAGGACGATTGCGTTTTCGTCAATCCACATACCGGCGAGTGCCTGAAGAATTTCTGGGGCTACAACAGCATCGCCTTCGCGGCGCCCAAGGCTGCCTACGCCCACGGCGGCCCGGAGCATAACCAGGTCACCGAATTTCGCGACCTGGTTCGCTCGTTTCACGAAGCAGGCATCGAAGTCATCCTCGACGTCGTCTTCAACCACACCGGCGAAGGCGACGACCGCGGCCGAACCTACTCTTTTCGCGGCCTCGACAACAAGCTCTATTACCTGCTCGGCGCAGGCGGCAATTACCTCAACCTCACCGGCTGCGGCAACACGGTCAACTGCAATCATCCCATTGTGCGTGAGCTGATCCTCACCTGCTTGCGCTTCTGGATCGGCGAGATGCACGTGGACGGGTTGCGTTTCGACCTCGCCTCGGTCTTTGGCAGGGATACCACGGGCAACGTCCTCATGGATCCGCCGATCGTCGAGATGATTTCCGAAGACGGCCTCTTGCGCGACACCAAATTGATCGCAGAGCCGTGGGACGCGGCCGGGCTTTACCAGGTCGGCAGCTTCCCGAGCTTCGGCGGCCGCTGGTCGGAATGGAATGGACGTTATCGCGATGACGTGCGCCGTTTCTGGCGCGGCGAGGAAGGCATGACCGGCGCGCTGGCGACGCGTATCTGCGGCAGTTCAGATCTCTACGAACACTCCGGCAGGCTGCCCAATCACTCGCTTAATTTCATCACCTGCCACGACGGCTTTACACTCTGGGACCTCGTCTCCTACAACCACAAACACAACGACGCCAACGGCGAAAACAATCGCGACGGCATGGACGAGAATTTCTCCTGGAACTGCGGCGCCGAAGGCCCTACCCACGATCCGGATATTCTCCGCCTGCGCAAACACCAGGCGAAGAACCTGCTCGCGACGATGATGATCTCGCAAGGCGTACCGATGTTGCTGGGCGGCGACGAATTCCTGCGCACGCAAAAGGGGAACAACAACGCCTGGTGTCAAGACAACGACATCAGCTGGGTCGATTGGCGTTTGCGCGAAAGCAACGCCGACTTCTTTCGTTTCGTCACGATGTTGATCTCGCTGCGGCGCCGGCATCCCGCCCTGCGGCGGCGCGACTTCTTCCGCGGCACCGGGCCCGACGGCACTCTGCGCCCCGACGTCATCTGGCATGGCGTCGAACCGTTCGCACCTGACTTCTCGCACTCGAGCCGAACCCTGGCGTTCTGCCTGGACGGCGCCCAGACCGCCCGCGAGGACGATCGCGATTTCTACGTCGCCTGCAACGCCTGGATCGACGGAATTCCCTTCCGCGTGCCGTCTTCGCCCAACGGTAAACCCTGGCGCCGCGCCATCGATACGTCTTTGCTCTCGCCGCTCGATATCCTCGGCCACGATGAAGGCCCGGTGATTCCTGCATCGACGGCCTACCACGTCGCCGGCCATTCGCTAATCGTGCTGATCGCGGAGGCCTAAACAGTTCCGCCAAAATCAGGTCGAAAAACCGTTTCCTCGTTGTGTTTCACCCCGCCCGGCCGTACATTGCCTGGGTAGAAATCTTCAGTCCTTGTCCCCGCTGAGTTGCCCCATGCCGGCTTCCCGCCAGATATGGTTCACGGCCTGTCTCGTCGTGTCGGCATGCCTTTGGCTCCCGACGCTGGCCACCAGCGCTAGCGACAAAAAGAAGGACGAAAAGAAAAAGATCGAGCCCATTTTCAGCAAGGATGAAGAACTGACCGACAAGGACGAGAAAGACACGCATCCATTCTTGAAACGCTCGCCGCGCAAGGATTACCCGATCAAGCTGACCGAGAGAAAAATTTATCAGATCGACCTGAAGAGCAAGGATTTCGACGCAGTCCTACGTCTTGAGGATTCGACCGGCAAGGAGGTCGCCTTCAACGACGACGCCCCGGGCGAAAAGACGCTGAATGCGCGAATACTTTACAAGGCGACCGCGTCTGCTGAGTACAAGATCATCGCCACCTGCTTGAACGCCAACGCCGGCAAGTTTTCCCTCTTGGTCATCGAGGCCGTCGGCCTGACCAGCGCGAGCGTTTTCAAGGGGAAAGCCATCGACCTGATGCTGAAGGACGGCAAGGCTCGCTACACGGGCGAATTGCTGGCCCAGGACGGTATTGCTTACGGTCACTACTACAAAGCCTTCGCTCTGCAACTCGAAGCGGGCAAGCGCTATCGCATCGATCATCAAAGCCCTGACTTCGATGCTTATTTGATTCTTGAGGATTCCCACGGCAACGTGCTGGCAGAAGATGCGGGGAACAACAAGCGGAACTCGCGCATCGTCCGCACGGCGACGAAAACCGGCGCCTATCGTGTCATCGCCACCAGCGTGGCCGCCCGCGCGACCGGGAAGATCGTCCTCGATGTCGCCCCTGATCTTGCCGCGAAGTGAAGGGTATTACGAATCAGTGCTCTCTAACACCACTGTGGTTGCTTTCATTCAAGGAGTCGTTCCCATGTTGAATCGTCGCAGAATCTGGTTGACGGCAGTTTCACTCGGGCTCGGCTGCCTCGCGCTGCTCGTGTCAGCCCAGGCATTCGTGACCGCCGGTGAAAAAAAGGCGGACGCAGGCTCCGCCAGCAGGTTCAAGGCCAAACCGATCGAGCTAGTGCCCAAGGGCGGCAAGGTGACTTACGCCGGCGAATTGACCGGCGAAGACGCTAAATTCCAAAACCACTACTTCAAGGTCTTCACCGTCCAACTGGAAAAAGGGAAAGTCTATCGCATCGATCACAAAAACGCGGGGGACGATCCGAAGTTCGATCCCCTTCTCTTCCTCGAAGACGTTGGCGGCGCTCAACTCGAGATGAATGACGACGCGGACCCGGTAAAGTCACTCGATTCACAAGTCATCTATAAAGCCGCGAAGACGGGGACCTATCGCATCATTGCCACAAGCCTCATTGCACAGCAGACAAGCAAGTTCACCCTTGAACTCGCACCGGCTAGCCCGGCCGAATCGGCCAGCGCCGAATTCAAATTCCGCATCACCAACTACGCCGACGCCAGTCCCGTCGAGCGCAAGAAGGTGATTCAGAAGGTCACCAAGCAACTTGCAGACAAAGCGGGCAAGATCAGCATCGCGGATGCCCAGCTTGCAATCCAGCTTGCCATGCAAACTGATGACGATGGGATCGCGACGGCGCGCGAGACCTACGGCGCCATTAGCAAGATACTGGCCGGCGCCGAAAACATGCAGGTAGCTGGAGCGTCGAAATTTCTTGAATCGGAACTGAACAAGCTCGAAAAATACCTGGGCAAGGGATTTCCGATCACCGGCAAGACCGTGGACGGTAAGGAGTTCGACCTCAAGAGCCTCAAGGGCAAAGTCGTTCTCATCGATTTCTGGGCGACCTGGTGTGGCCCTTGCATCGCCGAGCTACCCAACATGGAAATCGCCTACAAGAAATATCACGGCAAAGGCTTCGACATCATCGCCATCAGCCTGGACCGTCCCGGCGACGATGAAAAACTGTCCAAATTCATCGAAAATCGGAAGATGCCCTGGCCGTGCATCAATATTGAAGACAGCCGACCCCTTGCAACCAAATACGCCGTGAACTCCATTCCATTCCCGGTGTTGGTTGATCGCTCGGGCAACGTCGTCTCGCTCCGCGCCCGCGGCCCGCAACTCGATCGGTTACTGGAACGGCTGCTAGCCGAGAAAAAGTAGTTTTCGTCGTTCTTCGTTTAGCGTTCGCAAGGCGCCTTGCGGGCGCTAAACGAAGAAAGCTTTCACCTCCGCCGCTTCACCTCCGGCAACCGCCCCTGCGTTCCCTTCAAGCGAAAATCGAGTTGCCGACGCTGCAAATCGACGCGCACCACCGTGACCTCCACCTTATCGCCGAGCCGAAAGGTGCGTTTGGCGCGCTGGCCCACCAGGCTGTGCGACATCTCGTCAAAATGGTAGTAATCGTCCGGCAACGTGCTGATGTGGACGAGCCCTTCCACCGGTAGCGTCTCGGCCTGGGCGAAGAAGCCGTAGTCCGCGACGCCGGTGATGACCGCCTTCAGATCGGTGCCGATCCGTTCGTTCATGTGTACCAACAACCGGTGCTTGACCAGCTCACGCTCGGCGGACTCCGCGCGCCGCTCCGTCTTGCTGCAATGATCCCCGAGCGCGACCAGTTCGTCGAGTTTGCTTGACGCCCGCCCTCGCCTCACCAGGTGGTCAAGCAGACGATGCACTTGCAAATCGGGATAGCGGCGGATCGGCGACGTGAAGTGGCAATAGTTTTCGCTTGCCAGCGCGTAATGGTCGTCTTTCACGGGGCTGTAGGTCGCCTGCTTCAAGCTGCGCAAGAGCGCGTAATGGACCGCGTGCATCTCCGGCTTGTTGGCGGACTGCTGCAGGATGCGTTGCAAGGTGAAGCGATCCGTCTCGCTCTTGATCTTGTAGCCGAGGATGCGGGCGAATTCCGCGAACTTGTGCAGCTTGGTCGGCTCCGGCGCCGGATGCACGCGGCGCAGGAAGAATAGATTCTTGTGGTCCAGGTGTTCCGCCACCGCTTCGTTGGCGGCCAGCATGCATTCCTCGACGATCGTGTGGCTGATGTCGTGCTTGCGAAAATGGGCGCCGGAGACTTTGCCGTTCGAATCGTACTCCAGGGCAATCTCCGGCATCATCAGTTCCAGCGAACCGCGTTTGACGCGGCGCTTGTGCAGGATCATGGCCAAATCGCGCAGCTTCAACAGCATCGCGCGCACATCGGCGTCGATCTCCGGCGGCGTCATGTCCGGCGTGCGGCCTTCTTCCGCGGCGATGATCGCGGAGACCTCTTCATAGGTGAAGCGCCGCCGCGTCTTGATGACGGCATTCGCGAATCGCACGTCAGCCTTCTGCCCCGTCGGCGTCAGGTCGATGATCGCGCTTTTCACATAGCGAACTTTGCCCTGCTGCAGACTCGCCAGGCCGTTGGAGATGATTTCAGGGAACATCGGGATGACATGCTGGGGCAAGTAGACGCTGGTGCCGCGTTTGCGTGCCTCCTGGTCGAGCGCGCTGCCGAGCGGCGCAAAGTGGCCAACGTCGGCGATGTGGACGCCGAGCAGCCAGTGTTTGCTCTTGGGATCGACCATCAGACAGATGGCATCGTCGAAGTCGCGTGCGTCGATCGGATCGATCGTGATCGTCAGCCAATCGGTCAAATCTTCACGGTCGTCCGGGATCGCATCCTTGAAGCGGGCGGCGACTTGGCGGGCTTCCTCCAGGACGTCCTCGGGAAAGGCGTCAGGCAGGCCAAGGGCGCGGATGACCGACAGCGTATCGACCCCGGGTTTGCCGTGGGCCCCGAGCACCTCGGTGACGACGGCTTCACCGCGTTCCTCCGCCGTCGGGAATCGCACCATCTCGACGACGACCTTGTCGTTGGGCTTCGCTCCCTTTGCCGACGGATCGCCGACCAGCACGCTGTGGCTGAAGACGGTGCCATCGATACGCACGTAGAACAATCCGTCGCGCGTGAAGTAGGTGCCGACGAACTGGCTGGTCGCCCGCTCCAGCACCTGCACAATCTCCCCCTTCGGCCCGCGCTCGTGGCGCTGACGCGATTGGCGCACGCGCACGAGCACGACATCGCCGGTGGCGGCATCGCGGATTGCGTCCTCGGGGATGAAGACCTCGGTGAACTTATGGCCCTCCTCGGGATTGGGCCGCACGAAGCCGAAGCCCGCGGTCGCCTTGCGGAAAATGCCGGTGAGTGTGCCGTGCGCGCCAACCTGGCGGACGAGGTTCCCCTTGCCGATCTCAATGCGGCCCAGACGAATGAGTTCCTTGAGCGCGTGCTTGAAAGCATCGTGCTCCGGGGCGGCGAGACCAAGCTTGCGGGCGAGTACCTTTGGCTTGACCGCATGGTAGTT
This sequence comes from Gemmataceae bacterium, assembly GCA_009692065.1. GTDB lineage: Bacteria > Planctomycetota > Planctomycetia > Gemmatales > Gemmataceae > SIAQ01. Next base: position 6,392 of record SHZY01000034.1, on the reverse strand, counting down.
GGGATGGGCGAGTGCGCTGATGATGCGAGATTGCAGATCGGACATGATTCTCCATGATGGGGGTTGGTTTGGCCAACACGCCAACGGCGTGTGCGGGGCCTGTGTTGTGTGATTATACGCGAATGATGGCAGGCAGGTGGGCGGATGCCGTTGATCTGGCGCCAGAACGTCAATCGGCCACTGGCTCGGATCCCTCGCGCAAGCCTTTGAAGAGGCGGCGCTGGATGCTCTGGTTGTAGGGAGTCCACGCTGACGATACATTCTTGTCCTCGCGGATGTCGCGCAGGAATGAGTGCAGCTTCGCGTCGAGATTGTCGAGATAATGCAGCGCGATCGCCTCGGGCGTCATCGGCAAACGCGGGCTGCCGAACTCGTAGCTGCCGTGGTGGCTCACGATCATGTGCTTGAGACGCAGGAACAGCTCGCGCGGGAACGGCTCGCCCGTCAGGTCCGGCACCTTCGCGGCTTTCTCGTTGAGCATTTCGACACCGATGTCAATGTGGCCGACGAGCTGCCCTTCGTCGGTATAGCCAAAAACGGTGTCGCAGCACAACTCGCGCGTCTTGCCGAGGTCGTGCAGAAAGACGCCCATCATCAAGAGATCGCGATTCAACTCCGGATAAAGCGGCGCGAGACGGTCGGCCGCGTCCAGCATCGTCACGACATGTTCCAGGAGGCCGCCGATGTACGCATGATGGTTGCGAATGCCGGCCGGCGAGTTGCAAAATGCGCTGACGAAGGCGTCGTCCATGAAAAAGCACTCTGCAAGCGCTTTCATGTGCAGGTCGCCGAGCTTTAGCAGATATTGCTTGAGGCGGTCGTAAAGCTTGTGAATGTCCTGCTCGACGCGCGGAACAAAGTCTTCGAGAGCTACCTTACCCGGATCAACTCGATCAAACGCCGTGAACAAGACTTGCAGCGTGCCTTGAAAGAGCTGGACCTTCCCCTTAACGCGCAGGAAATCGCCTTCGCTGAAGGAGCGGAACTGCGGCTCATTGGCGTTCCAAAGTCGGGCGATGATGGAGCCGGTGCGATCGCGCAGCTCGACTTGCAAATAAAAGTTGCCCGAGCGATTGGTGCGGAGTTGCTTGTCCGTCACCATGTAGACTTCGTCGATCGATTCGTTGTCGGTCAGGAGTTGAATGACGCGTCGAGGCATAGGAAGGATGAAGGATGAAGGATGAAGGATGAATCAGACACTCAGATAGGATATGCCATTGCTCGCGTTCGGCATTCTCGTTTTTCTATTCAGCCTTCATCCTTGGAATCTTGCACTCGCCATGCTCGCACGGCACGATTTTGAAACGATTGCGCGCGATCCACAGGTACAAACGCTGGCCTACGTAGGTCATACCGGGAATATAAAGAAACGGTGCCACCACCCAGGTGAGCGGCAAGCGCCAGGCCAGCCAGCGGACCGCCCGATAGCCGCCGTACAGATACTGGCCGTTGCGAGGCAGCACGTGCATCTGGTCCAGGAGCGGCGCGCCGGCGACGGGCGGATTCTTCAAAAACGCCTGGGAGTCATCGCGTGCATTGACGTAGTCGAGCTTGCCGAGCCAATCGAGCTTTTTCAACAGCTCGACCGACTTGCAGCAAAAGGCGCAATCGCCGTCGTAGAGGACGCGGCCCTTGGTGGTTGGATCGGTTGCCATACGACTATTCAACCGCAAACGCGCGACGGATGCAACAACGACGTCATTTGCCCTTGGCGCGTAGCCGTTTGATATTCTCGTTGGCCTTGGCCGCGATGGGGGTGCCATCGTAGTTCTGTGCGAGCAGTTGCCATGCTTCGATTGCCTTGGCGTTTTGGCCGAAACGTTCGAGCGCCTTGGCCTGGGACGATATCGATTTAACTTCGTCTTCGGATCCCTGCACTTCCACGCGTTCGAGCAGCTTGTCGTTGTTGACGATTTCCTTCAGCAAGGCTTGAGCTTGCTTGCCGGACTCAGTTTTGCCCCAGCGCTGCGTGACGCCTTGCAAGAGGGCGACGCCGCGCCAGGTGCGCGGGGGCTGCTTGAGATCGTCGAGGGCCGATTCCAATTGGCGTTTGGCCTGCTCCGCCGCGCTCGGGGTGACATCGTGCGCCACCGCCAATTTCGGGCGTCCCTTGGCGTCATCGCGCCGGCGTTTCAGATCCTCGGCCAACCAGGCGTGTACCTCGGTGATGACGGCCGACGACGGGATTTCATGGGCCATCTTCGGCACGACCCACAGCTTGGAGCGGATGCCTAACTCTTCGAACCAGGGGGCCATGTAGACTTCATTCTCCTTGCGGTTGAAATCTTTCTCGCCGGTGACGAAGGCGACGGAAAGCCGTTCCTCGATGCGATGGCGCAAGTACGTTGGCCCGCTGATTGGATTGGTGCCGCACAGGGGGATAACGCCGCCGAAGTATTCGGGCAGCGCGAAGGCAATCGAGCAAGCCATGCGCCCGCCGCCGGAGAAGCCGGTGATGTAGGTCTGATCGGGATCGATGGCATATTGCCGGCGGACGTCGTCGAGGATATCGAGGATAACGCGCGTGCGGCGGCCCGAGTCGGGGCTGTTGCCAGCGCCGAAGGGTGAGGCGAACAAGATGCCTTCCTTTTCGCAAGCGGCTTTCCAGATGTTCCAGCCGGCGGGTTGATCCGAAGCTGAAATGAACAGCACCAAGCCGGCCGGCTTCTCCTTGGTGTGGTCCTTTGGCACATAGAGCTGATAGCGTTGCTTGGTGGAATCGTAGCCCGCGGGGAGCTTGGCGGCGCCGGGGCCAAAACCCTGGACCGCGAACTGCCAGTCGAGGCGGGTGGCGGCGGCGACCTTGCGCTCGCTAGGCGCAGTTTGCGCGTCGGCAATTGCGGGAACCCAGCACACCGCTGCAAGGGTCAGCGAGAGAGAGATTTGAAGACGCATCGCAGCACCTCCGACCCCGCAGGCTTTCGCTTGCGGGCGTGATGGCTTGAGTTCATTCCGCGACGGCGGCGGCGCGCTTGGCGCGATGGTTGGTCGGCGCGGGGGTTTCCTCCACAGGCGTCTCGACCGGCGCCGGTGGCGCTGCCGATTCGGCGCCGATCAGGCCGCGCTTGGCGAGAATCTTCTTGATCAGTTCATCCAGAATCGCGGGATTTTCTCGCAGATACTTCTTGGCGTTCTCCATGCCCTGGCCCAGGCGCATCTCGCCGTAGTTGATCCAGGAGCCGCTCTTTTCGATGAACTTGTCTTCGATGGCGAGGTTGATGACATCGCTTTCGCGGTTGATGCCGCGGTCGTGCATGATGTCAAACTCGGCCTGCCGAAACGGCGGTGCGACCTTGTTCTTGACGACCTTGACGCGGACCGAGGTGCCGACGACGTCGTCGCCTTCCTTGACGGCGGTGACCTTGCGGATCTCCATGCGGACGCTGCAATAGAACTTGAGCGCCAGACCTCCGGAGGTAGTCTCGGGGTTGCCGAACATGACGCCGATCTTTTGGCGAATCTGGTTGATGAAGATCATGCAGGTTTTGCTTTTGGAGATGGTCGGCGTGAGAATGCGCATCGCCTGGCTCATGAGGCGGGCTTGCAGGCCCATGTGCTGATCGCCGATCTCGCCTTCGACTTCCGATTTCGGCACCAGGGCGGCAACCGAATCGATGACGATGATGTCCACCGCGTTCGACTTGATGAGCATCTCGGCGATCTTGAGGGCTTCCTCGCCGTGGGACGGCTGGCTGACCAACAGACTTTCGAGATCGACGCCGAGGCGCTTTGCCCAGCTGGGGTCGAGCGCGTGTTCCGCATCGATGAAGGCAGCCACGCCGCCCGCGCGCTGGGCACTGGCGATCGATGTCAGGGCGACCGTGGTTTTGCCGCTCGCCTCGGGGCCGTAGATTTCGATGATTCGCCCGCGAGGCAACCCCTTGCCGCCCAGGGCGATATCGAGGCTCAAGGCACCGGTGCTGATGCCCTGGACCTCAGCAGTGCTGTCGCTCCCCAGCTGCATGATGGAGCCTTTGCCGAACTGTTTTTCGATCTGTTGCAGGGCGCTTTTCAGTTCTCGATCGTATTCAGGGGTCATTGCAAATTCCTCCTCGGCTGGGAAAAAGGATGGACGGGACAGCATGCTTGCATAAGTGTACGCATGTTTATATCTGTATTATATCCTGTCGTCAAGACCAGGTAAAAACTTTTTCGATTTTTGGTCGGAAAGATCGCTGGAATGGGAAAGAGCGCGAGGATTTGCCGATGAATCCCTGCGAAACGAAAAAACCAAGAACAATCATCGCGACTTTGGATTCATTTGGGCAAGCCTTGATGACGAAGATAGAGGTGTGTGTAAGTCGCTTGCCGCGTAGCAACCGCTCTGCTACGCCGCGAGCGGTGACAAGGAGACAGCCTCGTGGCCGAGAACTCCAGCGACCTGGTGGTGGAAGCTTCGCAGCTGACGAAGATCTACCAAAACCGCCAGATTGCGCTGAACGATGTGAACCTGAGACTTGAGCCGGGCACGGTTCTGGGCCTTTTAGGGCCCAACGGCGCGGGCAAGACCACGCTCTTGCGCCTGGTGCTGGGTTTGCATCGTCCGACCGCCGGCTGGGTGAAAGTGTTCAACCAAAAAATGGGGCCGAACGCAGCGGGGCTGCGCTGCCGAATCGGCTACATCCCGACCAATCCACAGTTTCCCAAGGGCATGACGCCGATCACGTACCTGGATTACATGGCCCGCCTGTTCGGACTGCCGACGGAAGTGCGCAAGCCGCGCATGGCATCGATGATTCGGGCCGTCGATTTGCTGGCCGCCTCGGGGGATCGCATCGAGAATTTCTCGAACGGCATGATTGCCCGCCTGGCCGTGGCGACGAGTCTGATCAACGAACCCGACCTGCTGATCTGGGACGAGCCTACGCTGGGTCTCGATCCTGAAGCGAGGCGCAGCATGCTCGACCTGATCAAATCGCTCGCCCAGAACAAGACGCTGATCATCGCGAGCCACAATCTGAGCGACATCGACGAGGTCTGCAACCACGCGGCAGTGTTGAGCGACGGCCACTTGATCTACTACGGTTCCTTGCAGGACCTCAAGGGCCGCATGAAGCGCAACCACTACGAGTTCGATCTCGAAGGCGATCAAAAAGCGATCACGCGGGCCATGCAGGCGCTGAAAAACATGGCCGAGTTCAAGCTGGTCAACCTGAAGCAGCGCCGGCTCGAAATCCGCATGAGCGAGGACATCAACAACACGAATGCGCTGGCCAACGTGTTCATGACGCTAGCCGACAACAAGGTGACGGTCATCAGCATCCGCTCAGTCGGCATGGCGACGGAGGCGGCGTTCCTCGATCTAGTTGAAGAAGAGGGAGCGCGCGGGTTCGCGCGGGCGTACAAGAACGCGGCGTAGGATTTCGTTTAGCGCCCGCATGGCGCCATGCGAGCGCTAAACAAAAATAGCAGGTGCCAAATGAACGCAACCACCCCCGCCGTCGCCGCCCCGCGCCTGCGGATCATCCGCTTGCTGCCGTACTGGGCGGTGTTTCAGGCCGACTTCAAGGCGACCTTCAACAGCTGGCTTTATCGCGCCTGGGTGCTGCTGACCATCGGCGGCGGCCTTGGCTACCTGCTCTATCGCTTTGGGGCCACGCGCGTCTCCGGCATCATTCAGCATGCGCCGGACACGGTCGGCGACTTGCTGCACTGGGTCATCTACGGCGGCGTCACGCTCATCATCGCCTTGACTGCCGGCGCCATCTGCTCCGAGCGAGGCACCATGGCCGACTCGGTCCTGAGCCGAGGCATCAGCCGACGTCAGTATTTCATGGGCAAATGGCACTCACGCTTGACGCTCGTGCTGGCCACCTATTTCATCCAGGCCGGGTTGGCCCTGGGCGGCTCGTATTACATGCTCCATAGCGATGCATTGACCATCGACGGCTGCTGCGTCGCGATGCTGGTGGTCGCGTCGATGCTGCTCTTCGTGGTCACCTTCGGCGTCACCGTCAGTGCGATGTCGAGCAACACACTGGTCAGCATTGCCGTCGTGTGGATAACGCTCTATGGCGGCGGGTTCGTGCTGACACAATTGCCCGGCTCCATCCCATCGCCGGAACGAGCGCTGCAAAATCTGCCGACCATCATGAGGGGACATTACAACTGGACAGCGCTGAGTGAGACCATGTTGATTAGCCTGGCGGTTTCTTGCGTGACGGCACTGGTCGGGATGTTCTGCTTCTCGCGGCGCGATGTGTAGGTCTGTGTTGTGGCACGGTCTCCTGACCGTGCCACCTAAGGTGCCGTCCGTTAATTAGTGTTACAACTTCGCAACTGTTTCATACACCTGCTCCATGCGACGCGCAAGCATGGAGGCTGCGATACGCCAACGGTTCGAAGGCCTGGCTTCGTCGTTGGATGAGCGCCAAAGACGATTGTGGGCGGCG